>CAMYYF010000029.1:0-13793 GCA_947303375.1 uncultured Lachnospiraceae bacterium | reverse complement strand
ATAGCATCATCTGCGCAGATTAATGAGCAGTCTTTTATTTTTGCTCAAAGTGACACGGAAGATGCCGTTGATGCATATATTGACAAAGAGGTTACCGGGGAACAAACACCGGTTTATAATGCAGGCTCCATGAGCGGGGACAGATTGTCCGGAATGAACAGGGTAATCTATGACAGAGCCAAACTGCTTATGGGTCAGGTTGCCGAAGGACAGGAATGCATAGCACAAGTAAGAATCAGTTACGCGGATTTGGGAATCAGTACAAAGCATTATACTGCTTCGGAGCTCGGAGTATCAAGAATTGTTGCGTCAACCGACGGAGGAATTCAGATAGACTATAATGCGGTCTATGCATTATTTGATAAAACAGGGGTTTCCAAGTTTGATTCTGAGGCAGTTTCCAATGCGTTGGAAAATGACTGCACCTTTGAAGGATACTGGGTTAATTCAATTTCTTTTAGCGGATTTAGCTATTCCTTATGGCAATCGTCTTCGGGTGAATATAAATTGTCGGTTGAAGGCAGCGAATTTGTTCTTAATTTTGAGCCGACACAGGCATATAAAGGCCAGGGATCCAATTACGTAGATATTAATAAAACCAAGGCCGTAAAAAATGCCATATCCAATATCAACAGCATCCTTAACGAAGGAAAATCGTGCGGCGATTACAGCAAGATAGTTTTATACAAGAATAAAATATGCAGCATGACGGATTTTGATGCCAATTCTTCAGATTCGTCTTTAATCAGTGTATTTGACGGCGATTCCAACACCAGGACATCCCAGCAGGGTTATTGCAGAGCTTATGCATACTTATGCGAGAAGAGCGTATTCGTCGAATCTTCGATTAAATGCTACATGGTGATGGGTTACAGAAACCGTGACAGACATTTTTGGAACATCCTTCATTGGGGCGACGGAATTAATTATTTCATCGACCCGGGTGAAACCGACAGAATGGGGTCGGACGTAATGTTCCTTGCGCGTCCTGTATCGGGAAGCGTTAGTGAAGGATACACTTTTAACTGCAACGGAACCTCTTACACGTATTATTACGATGAATATACAGTCAATACTTTTACAAAGGATGAACTGACTTTATATAATTCGGTTTCTCCCGCGTTAAAAGATTTTACCGTCAGTTTCCCCGCGAGTGTAAATGTCGGTGTATCGACGCAGTTTATTCTCGTGAGAGACGGCGGATCGGATAAATGTAAATTCAGACTTGATTATGCAAACAAGGACGGAAAAAGCATCCTTGGCAGTTCTTATAATCCTCAGTATGTTGATAATCACGCCTTTAATATTACATTTCCTTCCGAGGGAACATATGAAGTAAAATTCAGCGTAAAAGATTTTGACGGCAGCAACACCGAAAAATCCAAAACCCTGACAATAGTGGTAGATAACGGATTCAGTAATGAGGACGGCCTGGTAAAACATTCAAACGGAATCTGGTATTACGTAAAGAAGGGTGTTTTACAGTCTGACTATACAGGATTGGTTAAGCATACCGACGGAAATTATTATTATGTTCAAAAAGGAATAATCATCTGGGGTGTAAACGGCCTGACAAATATAAACGGCACGTGGTATTACCTTAAAAACAGTACTCTTGAAAAGAATTACACCGGTCTGGTCAATTACAGTGGCAACTGGTATTACGTACAAAAGGGTGAACTTAAATGGGGTGTAAGAACGTTAGTTCAATACAACGGCACATGGTATTACGTAAATAACAGTACAGTTGACTGGAAATATACAGGTATTTGCTCTTACAACGGAACAGATTATTATGTCCAAAAGGGTGCTATTAAGTGGGGAGTTGACGGCCTCACGAACGTTGGCGGCACCTGGTACTATCTAAAAAACAGCGCTGTCAGAAAGGATTATACCAGCCTCGTAAACTTTAACGGCAGCTGGTATTACGTTCAAAAAGGTGAACTCAAATGGGGCGTAAGAACCCTGGTTCAATACAATGGCACGTGGTATTACGTGAACAACAGTACCGTTGACTGGAAATTTACCGGAATTTTCTCTTATAACGGAACGGATTATTATATCCAAAACGGTTCCATTAAGTGGGGAGTTGACGGCCTTACGAATATTAACGGAACATGGTACTACTTAAAGAACAGTGCGCTCAGGAAAAACTACACGGGACTGGTTCAGAATACTGCCAACAAGAACTGGTATTATGTCCAAAAAGGTGTGCTCAAATGGGGCGTAAATGCAGTGGTTGAATACAACGGCACATGGTATTACGTTAATAACAGTACGCTTGACTGGAATTATACGGGACTGGCTCAAAACCCCGCGAACAAGAACTGGTATTATGTTCAGAAAGGTGTGCTTAAATGGGGCGTAAAGACGTTAGTTCAATACAATGGCACGTGGTATTACGTCAATAACAGTACGCTTGACTGGAAATATACGGGACTGTGTTCTTACAACGGAACAGACTACTATATTCAGAGAGGAGTTCTTGAGTGGGGAGTTAACGGCAAAGTTAACATCGGCGGTAAGTCGTATACGCTTAAGAACAGCCAGGTTGTCAAATGAGACAATATCTGATAAGTATTGAGAAAAACGCTTAATTATGGTATAATAAACGGATGATAATTTCGTTGAGCAAAGACAGAATTAAAGAGCGTATCACAGCAGAAATGCTGTTCTTTATAGCCTTTATTGATCGATTGGTAATAGCCGGGTGGGCGAGCACCATGTTCCCCTCCGTTCCGATTCTCAATAAAGTGGCTCTTTTGCTGTTTGTACTGGCAATAGGAATCAAAGTTGTATTTTATGATTCGTATTCTCTTAACGAAATAGTTGCATACAGCGTAGTAACCGCATTAATCGGACTTCAGACGGTTAAATCCGGATACAATATACCTTTTACGATTCTGCTGTTAATCATTGGTGCAAGGGGAGTCGATTTCAAGAAAATCCTTCAGATCTACATTACGGTTGTAGGAAGTATAGTTTTATTTGCGACAATATGCTCATTACTCGGAGTTATAGATAATCTGAGGTATTGGCAGGAAAATACGGAATCTTACAGAAATTCATTCGGAATTCTTCATTGTACAGACTATTCGTCACATATGTTTTTCTTGTTCCTCGCTTACTTTTATTTGCGAAATAAGAAATTGAGAATATTGGAATATTTATATTTCACTCTGTTTGCCGCGCTGGTGTTTATGGCAACCAAGGGAAAACTTGATTTCATATGCATGCTCGCGATGATTCTCATATTTGCCGTAGGCAACCTGACGCAAAAGGAATTCTTTGGTAAGAAATTCAGACGCATTTGGCAGGTAATGTGGAAAATAGTCGGACCGTTATCCATGCCTTTGGGCGTGGCAATAATGTTTGTAATGACTTTTGCATATTCCGAAGACAACGGTTTTCTGAACACCCTGGATAATATTATTACCAACAGATTAATGTTCGGACAAAAGGCCATCAATCAAAGCGGATTAAGTCTTTTCGGAAAAAGCCTTGAATTTGTCGGAAACGGCGGAACAGAGGTGGTACCGTCCAAAGATGAATATAATTTCCCGGACTGCTCATTTGTATATGTGATGCTTTGCTACGGAATTGTAATCCTTGCCGTAATAGTATTCGCACATATACTTGCATGTATCAATCAGGGCAACGATATATATCTTATGTATGCAATTGCCCTGGTAAGCCTTAACTGCATGATATCGCATCATTTGCTTGATATCAGTTACAATCCTTTTATTTTATGTTTAGTAGCAACTGCAATACCGAAAGGAATCAAACTGAATGATAAATCGAAGATACAATATAGCCTCAATACTTAAAGATATGATTAAGAACCTGCCGATCACATTGGTGATATTGGTTTTATGTACAATTCTCGGAGCGGCAGCAGGTTTTGTTTCTCATAAAAGAGATGTCAGAGAAGCTGAAGAAATCAACAACGCATTAACTTCGGAAAACTATACCGGAGACAGTGAAGAAATAGAAGCAATCCGTTCTTATGAGGAGGCTCTCAAGTCTTACGAGTCTGCGCTCGAAATGGCAATCAGACAGCGCGACGAGAAAAAGGCTTATATGGACAATTCGATTCTAATGAAAATAGACTCGGAGAATATTTATACGGTCAACTGCTCCTATGCCATTACCGATACCGATAATGCCAATGACATCATTCAGTCCTATCTTTCGTATCTTATTTACGGCGGATTGAGAGATGAACTGGAAGAAGAGAACAAGGATCTTAACGTTGAAGCATGGATGGATGTTCTTCAGATTGGCGGTCAGGGCAATTCGCTTAATATAGTATTGTCGCATTACGATCCCGACCGGGCGAATGAAATAATGTCCATTATCATGAAGCGTATAGAAAATAAAAAAGCGGATATTGCGGCCGCTCAGGGAAGCTTCACTTTAAAGCTTGTAGACAATTCATCATACACCCGAATTGATCCGGCTTTCACAGACAAGCAGATAGGAAACACCAATGCTTTAAGAACGTATGAAAACGCGGTTGTTGACCAAACCAATGCGTTGGAAGAATACAAGAGTGCAGTTAAAAAATACAAGATTAAAAACGGTGTGGACGGTGGTACAAAGAGTGTCAGAAGTCTTGCGAAAACTCTGGTGATTTATACTGCTGCGGGCATAATCGGAGGATTGTTCCTTTCGTTCACATTATTTGTATGTCTGGCCGTATTCGGAGCAAAAATCAGAGACATCAGATATATCGATTATTCCGGTATCTGCCTTTGGAATTTTAGCAATTCGGAAGATATTGATAAACTTAAAGCCGTGCTTGATAAAAATGCAGTTAACTGTCTGGCCGTATTCGATATGCGTAACACTTCGGAAGGAAAAGAAATAATTAATCTGTTTACCGAAAAAGGCATAGATTCAAAAGTTAAACTGATTCAGGTGTCCGAAAATGATTACAATTCGGTTTTGGAATCGGAAGCCTGCCTGGCATTGGTTAAGAGAAAAAAGAATACCTATATTGAGGTTGAGAAGTATAAACAGTTTTGCGAAAAACTGAACATAAAAGATTTAGGACTGGTGGAGATTTAGCAACAGATGAGTAAGGTTCAACACGTATTCATAGTCGGCTCAAAAAGCTTCGGAGCCTACGGCGGATACGAAACGTTTGTAGATAAATTAACAGAATATCATCAAAACAATGAAAAAATAAAATACCATGTTGCCTGTAAAGCCAACGGAAGCGGTTCAAGAGACGAGAGCAAACTGGTTGGGGCAACAAAGATTAACGATGAGGAATTCATTTATCATAATGCTCATTGTTTTAAGATTAAGATTCCCGAGAGAATGGGTGCGGAACAGGCGATTTATTATGATGTAAAGGCGCTTGAAAAATGCTGTGAGATTATTGAAAAAGAAAAAATAGAGAATGCGATTGTTTATATTCTGGCCTGTCGTATAGGAATTATAATTCGAAAGTATTATAAAAAATTACACAAATTCGGAGCCAGACTGTATATTAATCCCGATGGCCATGAATGGAAGAGAGCCAAGTGGAAAGCACCGGTTCGATTATACTGGAAATGGTCGGAAAGAATGATGATAAAGTATTCCGACTTTGTCATATGTGATTCCAAGAATATTGAGAAGTATGTTCATGATCAATACGACAAAAAAGGATTAAAGAGAAGCAATCCCAAGACTACATTCATTGCATACGGAGCCAAACTTCGAAAGAGCATTTTGAAAGACGACGACCCCCAATATACGGAATGGCTCGCACAAAGAGGCTTAAAACCCGGAGAGTATTATCTTGTGGTAGGAAGATTTGTTCCCGAGAACAATTATGAAACCATGATAAAAGAGTTTTTAAGAAGTGAGTCCAAGAAGAAGTTTGCCATAGTAACAAATATTGACAGCGACATTCTTGAAAAACTCGAAAACGATTTGCACTTCATCAAAGACGGAAGAGTCAGATTTGTCGGAACGGTTTACGACCAGGAATTACTGATGAAGATAAGAGAAAAAGCATATGCTTATCTTCACGGCCATTCGGTAGGCGGAACAAATCCAAGTCTTCTTGAGTCTATGGGAAGTGAGACTCTCAATCTTCTGTTTGATGTGGGATTTAACAGAGAAGTTGCTGAAGACACTGCGTTTTATTGGACCAAAGAAGATTACAATTTGGCTAATCTGATTAATAAAGTTGATAAAATGGATTTAGAGGAAGTAAAAGAAATGGGCAGGAAAGCCGGCGAACGAATTAAAGAGTATTACAGTTGGGAAAGCATTTCCGACAGTTACGAAGAAATCTTCTTTAATTATTCGGAATAATCTTTTGACTTTAAGAGAGGAAAAACTGTGAAAAAGGTAAGTATCAGAGATTTGTTTTTTTATCTGTTGGAGCGAATTATTTTTATACTTGTTCTGGGAATACTCATAGCATCGCTTTTGGGTTTAAAATATTATCTTGAGCATGACAAAATCGATGATGTTTCGAAATCTTCAATAGCCAAAATTGAAGAAGTGTATGCTGTAAGAGAAATATATGATGATTATGTTGAGTCACAGGAAAATTCAGGAATTCTTGAGTTTGATTACAAAGATTATTACTTTTCAAGGGCAACCTATAAGCTTTCCGGTGTTTCATTGGGATCTCCTATTTACGAGATGATTATAGACGACATAAACAATGATGATTTCAGGGAAGAATTAGCCGAAAAAAGCGGAACCCGCTTAGATACAGTAAGCTTAGGATTTTTGGCAGGTGCCTGGAAAACAGATATAGATGATTATTCATTGTTTTATTATGATGTGAAAACAGGCAATGAAGAAGACGGAGAAAAGATAATTGCCATAGCTGATGAAATGGTATCTGAAGTGGCCAATAAGTATATCAGCAGAGAAAAAGGCGCGAAATGGGAAAAAACAGACATATGGACCCATCATTTTGGAGAAGGACAGAATTACTTAGTCTCCACCCAAAACAAGTTTAAAGAAGCACTTGAACAGGCCGATTTGGACAGACAGGAAGCCGAAGCGACTTTATCGGATGCTGAAAAATTATATTATAAAAAGAATTATTTGAATGAAAGTATTTCTCTCAACAAGAAAAAACTCATCAAGAAAATGGCAGTCGGATTTATAATCGGTGTCGTTTTGATGGGCGGAATCTTTTCATACATATATATGTTTAACGGATATGTAAAGAGTGTTGAAGAGTTAAAAATACTGTTTGATCTTCCTCTTATTGCCCTGATAGACAAGAAGGAAAGCAAAAATGACGAGAATATCAAACATGGCTTTTTCAGACAATTAAGATATCGTTTTGACTCGAAGAAATATGCCAAAGAAGTACTTCGTTCTCATGAAGGAAAATTCGTTCTTTTATATGATAAAAATAACGAATCAAATCTTCCGATTGTGAATGATATTGCATCAGATATTCCCAAATTCCAGTATTTGCATTTGGATGCTGCGGCTCAGGAAAGTTGCAAGGAATATCAGTCGGCGATAATAGTTGTTCAACTCGGAAAAATTAAACACATAGAACTTGAGCGAGAACTTGAAGTGTGCTCAATGTGCGGTATCGATATCAATGGCGTAGTTGCTATTGTATAAAATAATTAAAACAGAATGGCGGGACAGTTAAAGTGACTGTTAAGATTTTTATAGCTACACATAAAAAATACAGAATGCCTGATGATGAAATATATATTCCGCTTCATGTAGGAGCGGAAGGTAAAACGGATGCTAACGGCAACCCGTTGGATTTGGGCTTTATAAAGGATAACACGGGAGACAATATTTCATATCTTAATCCCGGGTTTTGTGAATTGACGGGCCTTTACTGGGCATGGAAAAATGCAAAGGCCGATTATATCGGACTGGCTCATTACAGGCGACATTTCAGTGCAAAGATTAAACCGTCCGATGATATGTTCGAGAGCGTTTTAACGGGCGAACAGATCAACAAATTCATTCCTGAGATTAAGGTGTTTGTGCCTGCCAAAAGAAAATATTATATTGAGACTCTTTATTCTCACTATGCCCATACGCATTATTCCAATCAGTTGGATGAAGCGGAAAAAATATTAATTGAGATGTATCCGGAATTTTGGCTTAGTTACAGACGTATTCGTAAAAGATACTACGGATATATGTTTAATATGATGATTATGCAATACGATTTGTTTAATGAGTATTGTGAGTGGCTGTTCCCGATTCTCTTTGAATTAAACAAAAGAGTCGATGCAAGAGGTCTTTCGGATTATCAGGCGAGATTTTACGGTCGTGTTTCAGAAATAATGTTTAATGTCTGGCTGGATTATATGGTTGAAATCGGCCGAATTAAAAAATCTGAGATAATGGAATTGAATTATATCCACATGGAAAAGACCAATTGGATGAAAAAAGGATCGGCTTTCCTTGAGGCTAAATTTTTAAAGAAAAAATATGAAGGAAGTTTTTAATAATAAATCCGAAGCCAAATCAATATACGAATGGAGCACTGTTCTGTTTGTTGTTGGCTACGTGGTGTTTTTAATTTCCATCTCTTTATACAGCAATATTGAGGTTGCCAAGATGGAAGAGGCAGGAATCACCATTGTAGGTCGTATATTAAATTATTCCAAATATTTGGCTTTTATTATTTGCATTATCGCATCTTTCGGAAAGATGCTTAAGAGAAACATAATTGTAGCTTTCTCTCTGGTGGCAGCTTTTCTTGCAGTAGAATATCTGTCATCCGGCAATGATACGATGTTTTTGTATATCTTCCTGTTTTTCGGAGCTTCTCTTTGCAAAAGCAAAACGATTATCAAAACATGCTGTATCTGCCAGGGCATTTTACTATTTGCCACCGTCGGTTTAAGCCAGCTTGGCATAATTGAAGACCGTATCTTTTTAGACGGCGGGAGAAACCGACATGGTCTTGGCTTTACATGGACGACAACCGGAGCGATTCTTTTTCTCCACTGGTCACTTCAGTATATTTACTTAAGAGGAGAAAAAATAAAACTTATTGAACTGGCATTGATGGCTGCCGTATCATTCTGGTTTTACGTAATGACTGATGCGTCAATGACATTTTATCTTTCAATCGCTTTCATTGCATATTTTGCCATTGTAAAGATTGAAACGAATAAGTTTTTGGCGTTACGAAGAAAACCTTTTCAGATTATTGCGATGCTGATGCCTGTACTTGCTGCCGGCTTTTCGATTGTGGCGCAATGGTTATATAACGGTTCAAATAAATTCTGGATTAATGCGGATTCATTTACGCACGGAAGGCTTAAACTGGGACACAACGGAATACTTGAGTACGGAATTACCCTCCTTGGCCAGCCGATGAAATGGGTTGGTTTTACCGCCAGAAAATCCATAGGGGAATACAATTATATCGATTGTTCTTATCTGCAGATAGCGATTGAATATGGATTATTATTCCTGATATTGGCACTGTTTGTTTATACGGTTATTATTTATCGGGGAATTTTGTCGAAAGATTATTATATAGTTTCGATTATATGTTTTCTTTTGATATTTGCCATGACTGAGCCGAGACTTATGAATCTTATGTATACGCCTTTCCCGTTACTTGTTTTTTCAATGAGTAATGAAAGTGAAGAAACAACGGTTCGAAAAGACAGAAACGTAATTCAAAATATATACAGGAAAAAAGAGGTTTCCGATAAGTGAAAGTTTTGACTATAGTTGTTTGCGCCTATAATATGGAAAACTATTTAGCGGACTGTCTGGATTCATTTATTGTTCCGCAAATGGATAAATTGGAAGTCCTTATAATGAATGACGGTTCAAAAGACAGAACCGAGGAGATTGCAAACGAATACTCAACCAAATATCCGGATACTTTTAAAACAATAAATAAAGAAAACGGCGGATGGGGCTCAAATATCAACATGTCGGTCGATCTGGCCACAGGAAAGTATTTTAAAGAAGTGGATGCCGATGATTATGTTGATTCCAAAGTCCTCGAAAAACTTATCACCCGATTATCCGAAACAGATGTAGATTTGTATGTTACCGATCATGTTTACTGTTATGCGGACGGCCATACCAGAGAGAATAAGCCTGATTGGGCGGAATATGCAGGAAAAACTTTAAAGCAGAGTGAAGTAAAAGAATTTTATTTTCCGCTCTGGGATGCATGCATTAAAACGGATATTGTTAAAGCAAATCATAAAGAAATTCCAACTAATACTTTGTATACCGACAATCTGGTAGTTATGCATGCAATTCCTTTTGTCGAGACTATGTCGTTTGATGAAGGAGTATTATATCATTACAGACTGGGACGCGACGGACAGAGCATGGATGAGAATTCACTCTTTAAGCATTATCCGGATTTATTAAAAGTATGGAAAGAGACCGTAGATTATTATTCGGATTTGCCGGGCGAGAAAAAAGAAAATATACATGTCATAGCCAAAATGGAATATACATACAGGATTTTTATGGATTATCTGATTCGATTATATTCAAAAGATAAGAAACAGATGGTTAAATCCATGAAAGAAATGGACGAAATATTAAAAAGAGTAGATTTTTTGTATAAAAAAATGTGGAAAACAAAAAAGATATTTCTTTTAAGGATCACCGGATATCGCGGTGCATCAATTATAAACCATTACAACAATAAGTAATTTAGGGGGGCAGTGCTTATGAAAAAGATGAAAGCATTCAGAAAAAGATGGGTTGCTTTTACATTAAGTTTTCTGGTTACTTTTTTGAGTACCTATTCACTTAATGTAAATGCAGAAGGCACAGATGTGCTTGGAGAAAACGACGTAGTAATTGAAACTTCCGAATCGGATTTAATTACATACGACGATGTTATTCTCGAAGATACTGAAGACGTTATCGATGACGAGAGTATAGTCGATGTTGAAGACGTAATCGATGAAGCCGATGTAATTGAAAATGTCGAGGATATCGATGAGGAATCGTTTGAAGAAGATGCAGATGTTGTCGAAACTGATGATATCATTGCAGAAGATGAAACTTCTGATGAAAACGAGTCTGATATAAAAGCAGATTTGGAAGAATCTGAAGATATTATTACTGAAGAGCCCGTTGAAATAATCGAAGAGCCGGAAGAAGAAGTCTTCGAAATCAATCCCATGAATGGCGGATATGTTTATAACGTTACTTCATACGGTGCTAACGGAAACGATGAAGGTGATGACTGGGATGCCATTAAAAATGCGCTGGCTGAGGCCAAGACAGCCACAACAGACATTGAAGTCAGAATTCCCGCGGGTACATATTATATCAGTGAGCAGTTACCCATTTAT
Organism: uncultured Lachnospiraceae bacterium; assembly: GCA_947303375.1. Taxonomy (GTDB): domain Bacteria; phylum Bacillota; class Clostridia; order Lachnospirales; family Lachnospiraceae; genus UBA3766. The sequence continues at coordinate 2,496 of CAMYYF010000029.1, read as the reverse complement.
TCAAATACAACATTAGTAGTTGATTCAAATGCCACGATAATTCGTACCAACCATTCGGATTTGACCGGTATGATTGTGGGCTGCCATACTGAAGGGGGCGATCACGGCGGATATACACGTATAAGCAATGTTGAGATTAAAGGCGGTACATGGAATGCGAATTCGTCAGCATATTTCCTGACAGGAGCATTTGTTTTTCAGCACGCTTCGGATATTTATATTCACGATCTTACAATTAAAGGATGTACGGACCATGTTATTAATGCCAGTGCCAGCAAAAATGTAACAATTGAAAATGTTACTTTCTCAGATTGCCCTCAATACAAAGGAACCAGCAGTGAATTCTGGGGCGATCATTCTGCAGGTGATTCAGAGAGATATAAATTTAACGAGACTATTCACCTTGATTATGCAGGTAACAATGAAAAAGGTGCAACACCTCTTGATGGCACTGTTTGTAACAATATCAATATTACCGGATGTACATTTAACGGTGTTTGCGCAGGTGTAGGTACACACCACGAATCAAGTCAGTACAGAGCTCAGAATGTTACCGTTTCGGGATGTACTTTCAGTAACCTTACCAACGGTTCAGCCATTAATGCTTATTCATTTGACAATTTTGCGGTAAAGAACTGCCAGATGAATTCCTGCTTAGTAGGAGTTTTATCTGTTGACTCTAACGGTGAAGTATCAGGTAATACGATTTCTTCGGTTAGCAGTGCAACTTCCAATTATGGTGTTCTTAATCTTGAAAGATCACAGATTAATGTTAAGAGCAATACGATAAAGAATGCCCCCAAAGCATTAATATACATTTATGAGGGAAGCAATACCATTGATTCCAATGTTCTTAATTCGGCTAAAGAGGATGCAATCAGAGTAGACGGCAATGCTACTTTAGACATTAAGAATAATTCCGATATCAGCGGATTTACCAGATACGGTATTTTTGTAAAAGGCAATACATCCAAGATTAATATTTCAAGTAATAAGTTTTCCGGAACCTGTCAGATGGGAATGTTCATAGAAAATTGTTCAAACACCGGAAACACAATCAGCTACAATACTGTTTCTTGCGGTTCTGATTGTAATATTACAGTTCAGAATATTAAAGGAACTATCAGCCACAATACTTTAAGCGGTTGTACCAACGGTATAGGACTCTATATTGTTAACTCAAGTGTTACAGCTTCCGAAAATGAAATAAAGAATGCGAAAAACGGTATTTATACTACAGGCGGCAGTCCTACTGTTAATAAGAATACTATAAGCGGCTCCGGCAGCGACGGTATCAGAATAGACAGTGCTTCGACTGCCACGGTAAGCAATAATACGATTAGCAATACCAAAAGATATGCAATCTTTATTTCCAAAACTACCGGTGCCACAACGATAAGCAAAAATACAATTAGCGGAACCAATGAAGAGGTAGGTATTTTTACAGAAAATTGTACCGGAAGCGTTAAGATAGACGGCAATACAATTTCTACAGGATCGTTTGCCGGCATTATGGCTACAAAGTGCAGCGGAACAATCAGCAATAATAAAGTTACAGGTTTAAGCGGTGACGGATTGCAGACACTGGGCGATTCCTCAACTGCTGCAAAATTCAATATTGAAAACAATACATTTAAAACCTCTTCAAGTTCAAATTATGATATAAGACTTAATTCCTACAGCAAGGATTGCGTTCTTAAAGACAATTCTCTTGGAAGCAGAGGAATTAATGCCGCAAGCGGTGTAACATATACTTTAACCAGCGCATCGAATTTTACGGGAATCAAAAAGGATGCGAACGGCAATTTGAGATATTACAAGAATGGCCTTGAAGACAACAGTGTTAACGGCCTTACGAGTTACGACGGAACCTGGTATTATCTCAAAAATGGTGTGGTAGACACGTCAGCAACCACTTTGGTTTACTTCTCAGGCAGCTGGTATTACGTACAAAAAGGCGTACTTGTATGGGGCGTAAACACACTCGTTAATTACAACGGAACATGGTATTACGTAAAGAACAGTACCGTTGACTTCAATTACACCGGAATCTTTACATACGGCGGAACAGATTATTATATCCAAAAAGGCGTAATCAAATGGGGCGTTAACGGACTTGCAAATGCCGGAAATAACAACTGGTATTACCTTAAGAACAGTGCAGTTCAAAAGAACGCTACAACCCTTGTAAGCTATGGCGGAACATGGTATTACGTTAAGAACGGTAAACTTGACTGGAACTACACCGGAATCTTTAATTACGGCGGAACAGATTATTATGTACAAAAAGGTGTCCTTAAGTGGGGCGTAAACGGCCTTACAAGTGTAGGAGGCACATGGTATTATCTTAAGAACAGTGCGGTTCAGAAAGGATATACAGGCCTCGTTCAGTTAGGCAATTCCTGGTACTATGTACAGAAAGGTATTCTTGTTTGGGGAGCAAACACACTCGTTCAATACAACGGAACATGGTATTACGTAAAGAACAGTACCGTA
>CAMYYF010000028.1:0-13939 GCA_947303375.1 uncultured Lachnospiraceae bacterium | reverse complement strand
TAAGACAGGATTTCAATCATTTCGGAGGTTTCGGTCAGCAGGGTTACGGTTACAACGTTAATTATCTTTACGAAGAAATAGGCAAGATTTTAGGACTTGATAAAAGACATAATCTTATTATTATCGGCGCGGGCAACTTGGGTCAGGCTCTCGCCAATTATATGAATTTTGAAAAAAGAGGCTTTTTCGTAAAAGGCATATTTGACCGAAAGGAAAGTCTTATCGGAACAGATATCAGAGGAATGAAGGTAATGCATACCGATGATATCGCTGAATTTATTAAGAACAATAATATCGATATTGCTGTTTTAACACTTCCCAAACAGGGTGCCACGGAGATTTGCAAAACTCTTGTAAACTGTGATATTTCAGGTATCTGGAATTTTGCACATGTGGATCTGGATGTTCCCGACAGAATCAATGTTGAAAATGTTCATTTATCTGACAGCCTTATGAAACTTTCATTCAAGATTCATGAAAATGAAAACTAAATAAAAAGAAACAAAACCGGAGATAATATTTCTCCGGTTTTTTATTGGATAAAGGCATTGTGTCTGCAACTTTGATAAACAAAGACTTTTTATAAAATTTTAATTTAAGAATGCCCGAAAATGTGGTATTATAATAAAAAATAAAAGGGCGTTGGGAATTCTATGAACTATAATCCACATTTAAACAAAAGGAATGAAAAAGGGAACAAAGGTACCTTCGGCCAGGTGCTGGTTATCGCAGGTAACGAGAGCATGTCCGGATGTGTGTACTTTTGCGCTATGGCTGCTTTAAGGAGCGGCTGCGGAATGGTAAATATTTTTACCGACAGAAACAATATCGAATCACTTAAGGTGCTTATGCCTGAAGCCATTTTTGACTGGTTTGACAATATTAAGCATCCTGCATTTGATGAAAAAGATACTTTCTTTAAAGATAAACTGGATCGTCTTTTAAAGAAGGCTGATTCTGTTGTTGTCGGACCGGGCTTGGGTATTAGGGAAGATACTCTTAAAATAACCGAATATGTTTTAAAGAACTATGACGGCAACATCATAGTTGATGCCGATGCGCTTAATTCGATTTCGGTTAAATATAAATTTGCCAATGCATTAAGCGAAGATTTTAAGGCTGATACCAGTCATCCTTTGTACAATAAAGATAAAAACAGAACTGTCATAATAACTCCGCATATTCTCGAACTTGCAAGACTCTGTTCTCTTAAAACAGAGGAGGTTAAACAGAATCTCGACGATTTGGCACTTAAGATTGCAAAAGAGTACGGAATCATAACTGTATTTAAAGATTCTTCTACAAGAGTCAGCGACGGTACTGATCTGTTCGTCAATAAATCAGGTAATTCGTCATTATCAACTGCAGGTTCGGGCGATATTCTGGCTGGTATGATAGCGTCACTTGTTATAAACGAGGAATATCCTTTCAGAGGAGTTAATACAGCTGTTTATCTTCACGGAAGATCAGGCGAATTTGCCGGCAAGGAACTTACTGCGTTCTGTGTTACAGCAAGAAATATTCTTGAATACATGCCTAAAGCGTTTGCAGCTCTTAAGATTGATGACAGAATATACAACAATTGTGTAATTTTAGAGGTTATGAATGCTAGCAAGTAATTATCTTGGTTTTGAATTTTATTATTTTGAGGATGCATGGCCTTTTTATATAATTCTTGTATTCCTGTTTATCATTGAGACACTTCTTTCGGTCAGCCTTTATGTGGTCGAAGACTTCAACGAGGCCAATCTTTTATCAATCAAGGAAAAACTTTCCGCATCTGACGAAAAAAGTCTTCAGAAATTTTTAAAAAACAAAAACAGATTTATTAACAGATTTCATGCGGCGTTAATTTCGGCGCATATGTTTGTTATTTTGCTTGCAGCAAATATAATTATTGACGTTACGGACCGCTTTATGCTTTTGGCGGACTGGAGCGTTGTTCTTTATATTCTCTTGATTATCTTGATTTTGTTTGTATTCCTGTTTTTTAATTTTCTGTTTTTCTTCCTGCTTCCGAGAAGAGTGTTCAGACATTCATCCGAGTACGTAAAAGCTTTATTCACACTGTTTTCTTTGAAAATATCCGTGATTATGGCTCCTATTTCGGATTTTTCGGATTTTCTTATCACAGGATTTTTTAATATTATCGGCAAATCAAAATACAACAAAGAAGAGGAAGTAACGGAAGACGATATCCTTTCAATGGTTCAGGAATCAAACGATCAGGGTATGATTGAAGACGATGAAGTTGCAATGATAAATAATATCTTCGAGCTTAATGACAAAGAAGCAAAGGATATTATGACGAACAGAAAAAATATTGTCGGAATTAACGGTAATACAAAACTTTCGGATGCCATAAAGATAATGCTTGAGGGTTCAAACAGCCGTTATCCGGTTTATATAGACAGTCTTGACCATATCATAGGTATTATCCACTTAAAAGACGCGTTAAGATACCAGGAAAACAATAAAGACAGAGACGGTGCCATCAGAAGATATCCGAAGCTTTTGAGAGAAGCCAGATTTGTATCGGAGACAAGAAAAATCGACGATCTTTTCAAAAAAATGAAAGACGACAAGCTCCAGATGGTTATCGTAATCGACGAATACGGCCAGACGAGCGGTCTTGTTGCAATGGAAGATATCCTTGAGGAAATCGTAGGAAACATTCTGGATGAATACGACAAAGAAGAGACTTTTGTCGAATCGAAAGGCGAAAAGAGCTATGAAATCGACGGTCTGACTCCGCTTGAGGAATTAAGTGATATTTTAGGTATCGATATGGAGAGTGAAGACGAAGATATTGAGACCATCAACGGATTTCTTACAAACAAGCTCGGATATGTGCCTGAAAACGACGATAAATCCGTCATTGAATACGGCGGATATTCGTTTAAAATACTTGAAGTTGAGAATCATATAATCAAATCTGTTTTTGTTACAAAATTAACTAGCGAAGATGCAAATAATAGCGCTGATTTTGTTGATAAACAGGCATAAAAATGATATAATATGTTGTTGATTTTTACGTAGGAGGAGACATTTATGTCCGGACATTCAAAATTTGCAAATATTAAACACAAAAAAGAAAAGAATGATGCAGCCAAAGGAAAGATTTTTACGATTATCGGACGTGAAATTGCGGTAGCCGTTAAAGAAGGCGGACCCGATCCCGCGAATAACTATAAACTCGCAACGGTTATAGCTAAAGCAAAGGCAAACAACATGCCTAACGATACCATCGACAGAGGTATCAAGAAAGCTGCAGGCGAAGGCGCAAACGTTACTTACGAACAGTGTACTTACGAAGGATACGGACCTAACGGTATCGCAATTATCGTTAAATGCCTTACAGACAACAAGAACAGAACAGCAAGTAATGTTCGTTCCGCATTTACCAAAGGACAGGGAAATATCGGAACACAGGGCTGTGTATCATACATGTTTGACGAATGCGGTCAGATTATCATCGACAAGGAAGAATGCGATATGGACGCCGACGACCTTATGATGATTGCTCTTGATGCAGGTGCAGATGATTTCAGTGATGAAGAAGACAGCTACGAAATCATTACATCACCCGATGCAATCAATGATGTAATCAAGGCTATGGAAGACAACAACATTCCTATGGCGCAGGCTGAAGTAACAATGCTTCCGCAGAATTACATCAAGCTTGATGATGAAACTGCAATTAAGAATCTTCAGAGAACACTTGATCTGCTTGATGAAGATGATGATGTTCAAAACGTTTACACTAACTGGGACGAAGAATAAAAAACACTATATAAGAACTACGAGGAATTAGAAAAATGAGCGATTACAGTATTGAGACAAAATGTATTCAGTCGGGTTGGAAACCCACCAAAGGCGAAGCAAGAATTTTACCCATTTATCAGTCAACCACATTTAAGTATGACACATCCGAACAGATGGGCGATTTATTCGATTTAAAGGCTTCAGGATATTTTTATACAAGACTTCAGAATCCTACAAACGATTATGTAGCAGCTAAGATCTGTGATATGGAAGGCGGCGCTGCGGCAATGCTTACATCTTCGGGTCAGGCAGCAAACTTTTATTCGGTATTCAATATTGCAGAAGCAGGAGATCACATCATCATAAGTTCTGCACTCTACGGCGGTACATTCAATCTGTTAACAACCACAATCGCCAAGATGGGCATTGAAACAACTGTCGTAGATCCCGAGATTTCACTTGAGGATTTAAGAAAAGAATTCAAACCCAATACAAAGTGCGTACTTGCGGAATCAATTTCAAACCCTTCACTTGTTGTGCTTGATTTTGAAAAATTCGCAACTGCAGCACATGAAGCAGGTGTACCTCTTATTGTAGACAATACATTCCCTACACCCGTTAACTGCAGACCTTTCGAATATGGCGTTGATATAGTTACTCATTCAACTACCAAATATATGGACGGTCACGCAGTATCCGTTGGCGGATGTATCGTAGATTCCGGTAATTTTGACTGGACAAAATATCCCGACAAATTCCCCGGACTCTGTTTCCCCGATGAATCATATCACGGAACAAATTATACTAAGCAGTTCGGTAAGGCTGCATTTATCGTAAAAGCTACAGCTACACTTATGAGAGACTTAGGATCCATTCAGTCTCCTCAGAATGCTTTCTACGTAAACCTTGGTCTTGAAACTCTTCACCTTCGTATGCAGAGACACTGCGAAAATGCTCTTGCGGTAGCTAAATGGTTAAAAGAGCAGGATAAGGTTGCATGGGTTAACTATCCCGGACTTGAAGGAGATGTTTACTACGAGAGAGCCAAGAAGTACATGCCTAACGGTACCTGTGGTGTTCTTACATTCGGTATTAAGGGCGGAAGAGAAGCGAGCATCAAGTTTATGGATGCATTAAAGCTTGTTGCAATTGTTACACATGTTGCCGATACACGTTCATGCGTGCTTCATCCCGCAAGTCATACACACAGACAGATGACCGATGAGCAGCTTCTTGAAGCAGGAGTTAAACCTGATTTAATCAGATTTTCCGTAGGTATTGAAAACGTTAACGACATAATCGCAGATCTTGAACAGGCATTTAAGGAAATTTAGTATGGATATTCTTTCGATAGTGGTTCCCTGTTACAACGAAGAGGAAATGCTTCCGATAACTTTTGAGAGTTTGAGAAACAAACTTGCTGAACTTATCGAAAAGGGTAAGATTTCTCCCGAATCGTTTCTTCTTTTCATCGATGACGGAAGCAAAGATAAAACCTGGGAATTAATCGATAATGAAAATAAAGTACATAAAGAAGTCAAAGGACTTAAACTTGCGGGCAATGTAGGCCATCAGTTTGCATTGACCGCCGGTCTTATTTTTGCAAAGGACATCTGTGATATTGCTATTTCGATTGATGCTGACCTTCAGGATGACATTGATGTATTTGAAGAAATGGTTGATAAATATCACGAAGGATGTGATATCGTTTACGGTGTCCGCAATAAAAGAAAGACCGATTCGATATTTAAAAGGGTTACGGCCCAGGGCTTTTACAGAGTAATGAACTTTTTCGGAGCCAAAACGATTTACAATCACGCTGATTTCAGACTGATGTCTAAAAGAGCGCTTGAGCAGTTTTCGAAATACTCCGAAGAAAATCTTTATTTAAGAGGAATCGTTCCGCTTATCGGATATAAAACCGAATGTGTTTATTACGACAGAAAAGTCAGAGTTGCCGGAAAGAGCAAATATCCTTTGAGAAAGATGATTGCTCTTGCGGTTGAAGGAATCACATCTTTTAGCGTAAAACCTATCAGATATATTGTTCTTTTAGGATTTATAAGCGTTTTATTAAGCCTTGCCGCATTTGTTTACGCTCTCGTTTCTTTCTTCTTAAAGACGGTAGAACCGGGTTGGACATCACTTATCGTAAGTATCTGGTTCTTGGGCGGCGTGCAGCTTATTTCGATAGGCCTTATAGGTGAATATATAGGCAAGATTTACATGGAAGTCAAAAGACGTCCTCGATATAACATTGAGAAATATACTTCTTAGTTTTTGATGTTGGAAGGTTAATTTATGGTTACAAAGAAAAACATATATCATTATATTTTGTATGTGATATTTGCGTTAATCTTTTTTTGTGCCATTGGGCTTTATTCGGTAAGTATGACCGGATCTGCAAGCGGCAGTGCGATAGTTCTAATCCTTATCAGGTACGGAATTGTATTTATTGTGGCCGTTTTGCTTGCGATTATCTTTAAATTTGTAATTCCCAAAATCCCTGAGAAGTACCTGATTAAAGAACTTCCCGTTGTATCTAAAGCGTATGAAGCAGTAGGCGTTATAACCATAATCGTACTTTTGATTTTTACCAGAGTGATGTATATCACTTCACAGTTCGGTGTAGAAATCGAGAATGCTTATTACGATTATGCCATGGGTGTTACCGAACGCATTCCCGGTTCATCTTTTGCGGTTTATGCCTATGCTTCGATTTGCAGACTTTTATGCAAGATAAGCTCTACGGTTTATCCTATGTATGCATTAAACATTCTGCTTCAGGCCGGAATAGTTGCTTTTGCATATTTTACGTTAAAACGTTCTTTCAGAATGAGATATGGCGTATTGCTTGGTTTGCTTCTTGCATTTACTCCGTATTCAATCAGTGCATCTATGAATATTTCACCCGATACACTGCTTGCATTCTTATATGTTGCATACTTGTATTACCTTTCGTGGGTCATTTATTTAAACAAAAAGTCGCATATTATAGACGGCTATCAGATGCTTTACATTGTTGCTCTCGGTGTATTTTCCGGGTTTGTTGCAATGTGGGATATTTTGGGAGTATCCCTCTTAGTACTGACCGTCAGCATGCTTCTGCTTACTTGTAAAAAATATACGGAAACCATATTCCAGAATAAATTCATCCAGTCCGGAATTTATATTGCATCTTTCGCCGGTTCGTTATTTCTGTTCTTAAGTCTCTTTTATAATAACGGCTTAAATCAGATGAACAATGTGATGAATTATATTTATTCATTCATTCCCAAAGGTCTTTCACTTTCGTTTGAAGCTCCTATGGAAAAAAGAATTGAAGGAATTGCAGTTTTTATTTTTGCAGCGATTGCTATTTTTGCTTTTATCAGAAATGAATTCGATAAAGGCCTTCCCGCTGTTATAATTATTGATTTTATATCTGTATTTACTTTTGTTAAGTTTAACACCAGCGAATACTCGTATATACTTAATTTCTTTTTCATGATCATAACTGTTATCGGTGTCTTTGAACTTCCGGGCTTTGCATTAAGTGCCGAGGAAGTTTCAGCAGCCGAGAAAGAAAGACTTGATTCCAAGTACAAGAATAAAGACGACAGTGAAGAAGAGAAGTATAACAATTATCAGCCTGTTAACAAGGGCAAGACAGTTCCTACTCCCGCAAAGGCGGAAGAGGAAGAAGAAAAGGATTTAAAGGCTGTTAACATTGCTTCGGGTAAAATCGAAAACAAGAAACCTGAAGAAGAAAAGCCTGCAAAACCTTTACCTGCAGTAGTTGAAACACCCGCAGTAAAGACGCCTTCATTACCCGAGCGTATTCCTGTTGTTGCAACTGAGACTGCCAAAAAAGAGGAGGTTACAGACGATATGAGACAAGCATCAGGACTTACCCTTGTGGAAACCGTTCCGGATCGAAGCAATACGGGATTTATCAAGAATCCTCTTCCTGTGCCTAAACCTCATGTCACAAGAGAACTTACCTACGACTATGACTTTAAAGATGAAGATCTTGACTTTGATATAACCGATATGAAGGGCAAAGATTATTATGACATCTAACCAAAATCGTAAAAGAAGAACTTCCTCTTCTTCAAGAAGCGGTTCAAATCACAGAAGTTCTTCCACACGTACTTCGAATAATAAGAATACACAGAAGAAAAGAGCAAACGAAGAATACGAATTTGACTATGTAAGGGTACTTATATACTTTGGTATATTTGTACTTTTTGCTGTAATGTTCTTATTTTCACTTGGAATATTCGACGGAGGTGTAGGTCTTTTTATAACAAAGTTTTTAAAAGGCCTGTTTGGCTTCGGAGCTTACGTTCTGCCGATTGTCGGGATACTTACCACGGTTTACTGTATCGTAAAAGATACTACAAAGAAAACTGTTTTTAATGTTATCTCGGCAGTTCTTTTTGTGGCCTGTGTGGGAATGATTGCACATCTTTTTGCTTATTCGAATATTAGCGCTGCATCATTTACCGAGTCCATGAAAATCTTTTATCATGACGGAAAAGGCGGCGGAGTAATATTTGGATTTCTTGCTTATATTATTGATAAAAGCTGCGGAAGAGCTCTTGTATGGATACTTTCTATCGTACTTATGATAGCGAGTATCGTTGTTATGTTCGGCAAATACTTTGTCAGATATTCAAAGATTTTATATGCAAGATATCATGATCTCGAAGACCCCGATCCCGAGGCTGAGAGGGAATATACAGAGAGAGAAATTCAGAGACTTCGTGAAAAAGAAGCAGCAAGAAGAAAAAAGGTTTCTTATAAGATTACCGAAGATACCGAAGATGAAGCTCCTAAGGGCAAGAATAAGATAATAGATGTTGCGCCTTCGGACATTAAGCCGATTTCGGAAGATATACTTTATGCGGATAATGAAAAGGTTAAGCATAAAGAAAATAAGGCAGAATCGGGCGATATTCACCAGATTCATGCCAAAAATATTAAAAAAGATCCCAATGCCGATGAAATAAGGCCTATAAATGTTTATGCCGATGATTCGCAAACTAAATCAAGAGCAGTAAACAATGAAATTTCACCCGTACATACTGTTAAGGAAACTCCTGTAGAAGAAACTCTTCCCGTGGTTAAAATGACTCCGGGTGCAGTTTCAATGATTGGAAATACTACACCTGCGCAGGGCGCCATATCAACCGATCCCACACTGGATTTATACAAAGAGAAGAAGAGCAATGCACCCGCAAAACCTTATAAATTCCCTCCCGTTACTCTTTTAAGCAAGGGTAGCAGATCATCGAAAAATAAGGGCGATGACATTATTGAAACTGCCAATAAATTAAAAGAAACGCTTTCAACCTTCGGAGTTGAGGTATCAATCGATCCGGACAACTGTTCCAAAGGTCCTGCAGTTACAAGATATGAACTCACCCCGGCTCCCGGTGTTAAGGTCAGCAGAATTGTTTCTTTATCCGATGATATAAAATTAAGTCTTGGTGCCGCGGACATAAGAATTGAAGCACCTATACCGGGCAAGAGTGCCGTAGGTATCGAAGTTCCGAATTCCGAGAGTTCTGCTGTTCCTTTCAGAGATTTGATTGAATCGGCAGATTTTCATAATTCAAAATCCAATCTTGCATTTGCTGTAGGTAAGGATTTGTCCGGTCATGTAGTTATATCCGATATTGCAAAGATGCCTCATCTTTTAATAGCAGGTGCTACAGGCTCGGGTAAATCTGTTTGTATAAATACAATCATCATGAGTATTTTATACAAAGCTCATCCCGAAGATGTTAAGTTAATTCTTATAGATCCTAAGGTTGTTGAATTAAGTGTATATAACGGTATTCCGCATCTTTTATTACCTGTTGTAACCGATCCTAAACAGGCAAGCGCTTCACTACACTGGGGTGTCAGCGAAATGGAAGACAGATATAAAAAATTTGCTGATGCAGGCGTCAGAGATCTGAAAGGCTACAATGAAAAAGCCGCTGAAGATCCTGAAATTTCCAAGCTTCCTCAGGTGGTAATTATTGTAGACGAGCTTGCTGATTTAATGATGGTAGCGGGCAAAGAAGTTGAAGAGTCGATATGCCGATTAGCTCAGCTTGCAAGAGCTGCAGGCATTCATCTTATCATAGCTACGCAAAGACCTTCGGTTGACGTTATTACCGGTCTTATTAAAGCCAATATGCCAAGCCGTATTGCGTTCAGCGTATCTTCCGGTATAGATTCAAGAACAATTCTTGATTCAAACGGTGCGGAAAAACTTCTCGGTAAAGGTGATATGCTTTTCTTCCCTCAGGGAATGAACAAACCTTCAAGAGTACAGGGATGCTTTGTATCGGATAACGAAGTTCTTGATGTAGTAGATTTCATAAAGAATCAGAACATAAAAGGTTATGATGAAAGAATTATCGAATCCGTAAAAGGCGGCGGAATGAGTACAACAGTTCCCGCACCCGGCGGAGATTTGGATGAACTGTTCGGACAGGCAGGCATGTTTATTATAAGCAAGGAAAAGGCATCCATAGGCGCTTTGCAGAGAGCTTTTAAGATTGGCTTTAACCGTGCTGCCAGAATAATGGATCAGCTTGAAGCAAAAGGTGTTGTAGGTCCCGAAGAAGGCACAAAACCCAGAAAGATTCTTATGGATGAATCCGAATTTACCGCTATGGTTAATTCGATTGAACAATAAGCTTTATTAATAGTTATGACTTTTACTTCTTTTATGAGAAGTGAAAATAAATTGAAATAAAAAAGGAGAAGATTATGAAATCGGATATTGAAATTGCTCAGAGCGCAAAAATGAAACCAATTACCGAGGTTGCAAAACTGCTTGATATTCCTGAAGATGACCTGGAATTATACGGTAAATACAAAGCAAAATTATCGGATGAATATATCAACTCCGTAAAAGACAATAAAGACGGTAAACTCGTGCTTGTAACGGCAATTAACCCTACACCCGCAGGCGAAGGAAAGACTACAACTACAGTTGGTCTCGGACAGGCTTTGGGCCTCATGGGTAAGAAAGCTGTTATCGCTTTAAGAGAACCCTCGCTCGGCCCCTGCTTTGGTATCAAGGGTGGTGCTGCAGGCGGTGGAATGGCACAGGTTGTTCCGATGGAAGATTTAAACCTTCATTTTACAGGCGACTTCCATGCTATAACATCTGCAAACAACTTACTTGCAGCTTTACTTGACAATCATATTCAGCAGGGCAATCAGCTTGGCATCGATACAAGAAGTGTTGTTTGGAAAAGATGTCTTGACATGAACGACAGAGCATTAAGAAATATCGTAATCGGTCTTGGCGCAAAGGCTGACGGCGTTGTAAGAGAAGATCATTTTGTTATTACAGTAGCTTCCGAAATCATGGCAATCCTTTGCCTTGCAAGTGATATGGAAGATTTAAAAGAAAGATTAGGAAAGATTGTTGTGGCTTACAACTTCGCAGGAGAACCCGTTACCGCAAAGGATTTAGGAGGCGTAGGTTCTATGGCAGCACTTTTAAAAGATGCGCTTAAGCCCAATCTTATTCAGACACTTGAAAATACACCTGCTATTGTTCATGGCGGGCCTTTTGCAAATATAGCACACGGTTGTAACTCTGTAAGAGCTACCAAGACTGCTTTAAAGATTGCTGATTATTGTATCACCGAGGCCGGCTTCGGTGCAGACCTTGGTGCTGAGAAATTCCTTGATATCAAATGTCGTATGGCCGGACTTAAACCTGATGCAATTGTACTTGTTGCAACGGTTCGTGCTCTTAAGTATAACGGCGGAGTTCCCAAGGATCAGTTATCCACAGAGAACCTTGAAGCATTAAAGAAAGGTATCGTAAATCTTGAAAAGCATATTGAGAACCTTCAGAAATACGATGTTCCCGTTGTTGTTACGCTTAATGCTTTTGTGACAGATACTGAAGCTGAGACATCATTTGTAAAAGATTTCTGTATTTCAAGAGGCTGTTCATTTGCTCTTTCCGAAGTTTGGGAAAAAGGCGGCGAAGGCGGTGTAGAACTTGCCAAGACCTTACTTGAAACTCTTGAAACAAAAGAAAGTCATTATCATCCTTTATACAAAGACGAGCTTTCTCTTGAAGAAAAGATTGAAACAATTGCAAAGGAAATCTACGGAGCTGACGGCGTAAATTATTCATCCACAGCCAAGAAGCAGCTTGAAAAATTAACAAAACTCGGCTTTTCGAATATGCCTGTATGTATTGCAAAGACACAATATTCACTTTCAGACGATCCTACATTGCTCGGACGTCCCACCAATTACAATATTGAAGTCAGAGAATGCTATGTATCCGCCGGAGCAGGCTTTGTAGTAGTTATTACAGGTCAGATTATGACGATGCCAGGACTTCCCAAGGCTCCCGCAGCTTTAGGAATAGACGTTGTAGACGGCAAGATAACAGGTTTGTTCTAAAACTAACTTGACATTTATTCAAATTTTTAATATTCTCGGAGGAAAAAATGGCTGAATTAATCGACGGTAAACTTATATCAGCTCAGATTAAAGACGAGTGCAAGGAAAAAGTTGCGCTCTTAAAAGAAAAAGGTATTGAAGTAACGCTTGCAGTTATTCAGGTCGGCGAAGATCCCGCCAGCAGCGTATATGTAAGCAATAAAAAGAAAGCATGCGAATATATCGGAGCCAATTCTTTATCATATAACCTAAAAGAAGATTCCACACAGGAAGAACTTCTTAAACTCATCGATGAACTTAATAACGATGACAAGGTTAACGGTATTCTCGTTCAGCTCCCTTTACCCAAGCATTTCAATGAGGATGAAGTAATAAGAAGAATCAATCCGGATAAAGATGTGGACGGATTCCATCCTATCAATGTCGGAAGACTTTCAATCGGCGAAAAGGGCTTCGTTTCATGTACCCCGGCCGGTATCATAGAACTTCTTAAAAGAAGCAATGTTGAGATTGAAGGAAAAGAATGCGTTATCATTGGCAGAAGTAATATTGTAGGCAAGCCTATGTCAATGCTTATGTTAAGAGAAAACGCAACCGTTACGGTATGCCATTCGAGAACAAAGAATTTAAGTGAAGTTACAAAAAGAGCTGATATTCTTATAGTTGCAATCGGCAAGCCCAAAATGATAGATGCTTCATACGTAAAAGAGGGCGCTACAGTAATCGACGTAGGTATCCACAGAGTTGATCCTAACAGCAAAAAGCTTTGCGGTGACGTTGATTTTGAAAGCGTTGAGCCCGTTGCAGGTAAGATTACACCTGTTCCCGGTGGCGTTGGTCCTATGACCATTGCAATGTTGATGAGTAATCTTGTAAATTCAGTAGAGTAAGGAAAAACATATGAAATGTCCTAACTGCGGTTCACACTTGGAGGATGGCAATCTTTTCTGCGAAGTGTGCGGTGAAGAAATTAATATAGTTCCCGAATACGATCCCGATGTCGATCTCTCTGTAGATATCGACGGTGTTTTTGACCATACAAAGGAAATCAATATAGGAGAGGTCAAAAAACAGAAAAAGGTTCCTAAGACCAGAAATGAATACTATGAAAAGAACAAACATGTTTCGAGAGAACAGGTAATCGATTCTGTTGAAGACTGGGATGAGGAAGATCCTAACGAAGTAGGCGCCATAAAAGATTTAATTCTGTCGGTGTTTGATTTCTGGAGCAGAAGTATCTTTACGAAAATCGTTGTATTGTTCGTATTGCTTTTGTTTATCGGATTTATTTTTGCATGTATTTTAGGAGTCAGAAAATTAGTTGACAGACAGTCAATTGATTATCTGATTGAACAGGCTGAAACTTCCTACAGAAACAAGGACTATGAAACTGCAATTGATTATTATGAAAAGGCAATTGAAAAAGATCCCGACAATACCGAGATTAAATTTGCCGTTTCAAACTGCTATTTATACGACGGTCAGGATAATAACGCAATATTCATCCTAAAAGAAATAGCAACCGAAAATCCGGCTTTGGCTACAGATACTTACGAGAGAATTTTTAATATTTACTACGAAAATCAGGACTGGAAAGGTATAAACGATCTTCTTTTATCATGTAACGATGATGAGATTGTATCGAAATTCCAGGAATATCTCTGCAAAAAACCGGAGTTTTCATACAAAGAAGGCGAATATGACGAAACGCTTTATCTTGAACTTACAAGTGCGATAAACGGTTATGTTTATTACA
>CAMYYF010000027.1:0-14333 GCA_947303375.1 uncultured Lachnospiraceae bacterium | reverse complement strand
CTGAGAAGGTTGCTAACGAGAGATATCAGCACTTAATGAAACTCGTAGAACTCTACAAATAATCGTAAGATTATTGGTCCGGGGTTACCTTGGACAGATCTGAAAATCACTATATAAAACGAATCCCCGTATCGAATGATACGGGGATTTCGTTTTTTTATAATATTTTAATTGATATTTATTCTTCAACGCCTTCTTCGGCTGCCTGTGCGGCTGCTTCTGCGGCAGCGGCCTCCTCAGCCTCTTTCTTAAGCCTTTCGGCCTCGGCCTCGATGGCATTCTGCTCTGCATTGATTTCCATAGCCTTTGCGGCTCTCTGGTTTTCTGCAGCGATTTCTTCATCCGTTAAGAGTCCTGCCTGTTTCCAGATGGTGAAATAGAAGTTATATTTCATCATATTGATACTTGCAAGATAGTAGGAATCATTTAACGTAAGATAGTTTTTAACATATGAATCAAGGGCTTCGTCGCAGTAAACCGAAGTATCGATTTTCCATACTGCCTCATGGTTGGTCGAATTGTATTCAACCTTGTCGTTTAAGAAGCTCTTGTTGTAAAGCATTGCGGTATGCATGCTTTCCGTAGAGAATACGTCGGTTCCCATCAAAAGTCTTGAATCAAAAGGTAAATTGAAAAGATTAAGTATTGTGGGAACGATATCCACGTTGCAGCAGTATTCGTCACAGTGGATAGGTTCTTCCAAACCTGCACAGTAAATGGTACAGGTTGAATGATACTGATCAAGCTCGTTTACTTCTTTCTGGCAAAGACTTGTTCTTCCTGCTTCGGAAAGATAGTAAGGATAGTGGTCGCCTGTAAGAACGATGACGGTATTATCAAGCTTTCCTGCTTCTTCAAGTCTTGCGAGAAGATATTCCATAGCAAGTTCAAGTTCGTAATTGCTTGCAAGATAGTTGAGAGCTTCGTAATTGTAGTTTTCAGCCTCGTCGCCTAAAAGTTCTTTTACGGTTTCAAGATTCTTTCTTGAAATGTAGTTTGCACTTGTATAAGGACCGTGACCGGAGAAGGTCATGTAATAAGCCATGAATCTGTCATCTTCGATGTAATCGTCTATGGACTGTTCCATCATTTCAAGGTCGCTCGAGGGCCAGTTTGAAGAAAATTTCATATCGCCCATGAACTTGCAGTTTTCAAATCCGATATTGGGCCAGGAGAGATATCTTCTGTAATATGTGCCGTAATAGTTGTGGAAGCCGTAAGTCGGTACACCGTCTGCAACGAAGAAATCACCGAGTCCGTAAGGCATGTATTTTCCGGCTGACTGAGGGAAACTTCCGACATCTGTTCCTGACATAGCCCATCTTGATACATCGGGCCAGAGAGAAGTGGCAAATGCAAATTCTCCGTTAGTCGTAGTATTTAAGAATGAGTTGTAATAATTGTCGAGAACAACACCGTTGTTCTGCATCTTATAAAGAGTGGGCGTTACTTTCTCGTTACATGCGTAGGACCAGAATGCCTCGCCACAGATATATATGAGATTGTAGCCTTCAAAAAGACCTGTATATTCGTTTTTATAACTGGGCTCTCTTTCCGCAAGGAAAGTATACATATTCTTTGCTGCGGTGTCATTTGTGTTTTCTGCAAGAGCCGCAAAATCAAATCTTTCGTCAATCCAGGGATCGTAAACGATTTCTTCAACGACTTCTTCAACTTCGGCATCGTTTTCAGAAGTATTTTCGTCCACAGTCTGTGTAACGGTTTCCTGTACGGGTGTATCGGCTACGAGTTCAAAATCATCTTTGGTAACGCTTACAAGTTCTGTGCTTTCGTTATTTGAAGAACCGATACCGAGATAATAAGCTCCGGACTCAACTATAAAAGTTGCAAGAGTTCCGAGATGATTGGCTGTTGTATCCGTATCGGAAGAGTTGTTTGTAAGAACATGATATGCTGACTGTCTGTCGGTTCCGATTAACTTTAATCCTCCGATGCCCGCAAACCAGAGTCCCACTACAAGGAAAATCGGGAGTATGTGCAAGAGCACGGGGTATCCGGGGAATTTAATCTTTTTTACGAGTGATAAAAAGATACAGATTAAAGCCGGAGAAAGGAATATGGTAAGGAAAATGATAGATGCGATAAGCACACCTTCCATAGCCCAGAAAAAGTTTCCTACAGCCTGACCGCCCATACCCATCATGGATACGGAGAAGAGTGAACCGAATATTCTGAAATATACAAACTGTACACAGTAATAAATATTTATGATGAATAAAAGAATCGGAAGAGTGATTTTGTTTCCGATGTTTTTAAAGAATCCTGCGAAAACTGTAAAGAACATTGCTTCGGCAGGCACGAATGCCAGAAATGCAAGGTTCATTTTTATGATTTTGCCTGATATCTGATATCTTAAGAAAAGTTCGCAGAAAGTAATGGCTGCCGCAAATATAAGGAAATAAATACCGAGTGCACCGAGTCCCTTAAGGTACTTTTTGCCGATACTGCCTTTTTCCTTTCTGACCTCTTCTGTATTGTCGTTTACTTTTATATTCCTCTTCATAATTGATAATCCTTTAACAATTCAAAAACGAATTTAGAATACTATAATTTGTTTTTTCAGTCAATCTGTTCTTTCATTATTTATATAAAAATAACAAAAAATGGTTTTATAAAGCTGTCCATCATAAAAAAATCACAAAAAAAATCGTGTATTTTTACGATATATGGTAGAATAAAAACGGCTGGTCAATACATATATGCCAATCATAAAAGAAATAAACGAAAGGAATCGGACATGGAATATACAATCGATGCTTTAAGAGTAAACGAACGTAAAGAAGCACATGAGTATCTTGCAGAGGTTTTTTCTTTCCCGGAATATTACGGAAAAAATCTTGATGCGCTTTTTGACTGCCTCGGTGAAATGAGAATAGACAAAATAACGATATTAAACAGTGAAAAGGGAGAGAATTATTTTTATTCGATTCTCGACGTAATAAACGATCTTGGCATAGAAACCGTTATGGAATAAGAGAAAATTAGTTTTTAGCTGTCCCGTTAATTGGACAGGTACCTGTGCTATACTCCTCCTGTAAACAAAAAGGAAACCTTTTATGGGAGGATATAGAAATGATCGGAAGAATTAAGTTATTTATAATTTTATCGGCAGTAATCGTTATAACAGTTTTATTAAGCGTTTCCGTAAAAGCATATGCCAATGATAAAAAGGGCAGAGAGTACAGGGAAGCGATTGAAAGAAGCGAAGCCGAATACGTTAAAGACATAAGAGAGTACTTAAACGATTACGGTTTCAAAAACGCAGGCGTTAATCTTACAAAAGAATATGACAAAGACAGAAACGTTACTTACAGACTTGTAGTTAACCATCATTCGTTCGAATATGCATCGGCTTCAAAGATTCACAATATGGAAAACTGCTTTTATGAAAAGGCGGATGAATATCTTAAAGGAAGTCTTGAAACCGAGTTTTCGTTCTGATATAATGTCTACGTTTGAATTAAAGCAATATTAGGAGGAATCAAATATATGTATTCGTTGGAAGAAGTAAAAAAGGTCGATCCCGAGATAGCTTCAGCCATTTGCGATGAGGAAGCAAGACAGAATTCACATATCGAGCTTATCGCATCGGAAAACTGGGTATCCAAAGCTGTAATGGCTGCAATGGGCAGCATTCTTACAAACAAGTATGCGGAAGGTTATCCCGCAAAGAGATACTACGGCGGATGCGGATGTGTTGACGTTGTTGAAAATCTTGCAATCGAGAGAGCAAAAGAGCTTTTCGGATGTGATTATGCTAACGTTCAGCCTCATTCGGGTGCTCAGGCTAATATGGCAGTTCAGTTTGCCATTCTTAATCCCGGGGATACCATCATGGGTATGAACCTTGACCACGGCGGACATCTTACACACGGTTCACCCGTTAATATGTCCGGTAAATACTTCAATGTCGTACCTTACGGCGTAAATGACGACGGATTCATTGATTACGATAGATTAAGAGAACTTGCACTTGAATGCAAGCCCAAAATGATTATTGCAGGTGCTTCCGCATATGCAAGAACCATTGATTTCAAGAAATTCAGAGAAGTGTGTGATGAAGTCGGAGCAGTTCTCATGGTAGATATCGCTCACATCGCAGGTCTTGTTGTTGCGGGCCTTCATCCCTCACCCTTCCCTTATGCAGATGTTGTTACAACCACAACTCATAAAACACTTCGCGGACCCAGAGGCGGTATGATTCTTGCCAACAAGGAAGCAGCAGAGAAGTATAACTTCAACAAGGCTATCTTCCCCGGTATCCAGGGCGGACCTTTGATGCATGTTATCGCAGGTAAGGCAGTTTGCTTCAAGGAAGCGTTATCACCTGAATTTAAGGTTTATGCACAGAACATCATCGACAACGCACAGGCTCTTTGCAACGGACTTCTTTCCAGAGGCGTTAAGATCGTTTCCGGCGGTACGGACAACCATCTTATGCTCGTTGACTTAAGAGGAGAGAAGTACACAGGTAAGGAAGTTGAGAAGATGCTCGACGAGGCTCATATCACAGCCAACAAGAACACGGTTCCCAACGATCCTCAGAAGCCTTTCGTTACAAGCGGTGTAAGACTTGGTACTCCCGCAGTTACATCCCGCGGTATGAATACCGAAGATATGGACAAGATTGCAGATGCTATCGCAGCTATTGTTAAGGGCGGCGAAGAAAAGATTCCTTACGCAAGAGCAATCGTAGACGAACTTACCGCAAAATATCCTTTGATTTAATATTACGGGGAGGCACTGCCTCCCCTTTTGCGTATTTAGCTTCTAAGGGGAAATAGATGCGAAATAAAATTTTTGACAGATTTAAAATTTTAATATCGGTTTTCCTGGCAGTAATTCTTATGACTGCGTGCGACAGAACGGTTGTCGTAACCGGAGGATTTGCCGAAGGCGAGGTTTTTAGGATAAATACATTAAGCTGTTCAAGAAGCGAGATGAACATCTACCTTACCAATATGGCAAATGCTTACGAAGCTATATTCGGAGAGCAAATCTGGAGTACATCCGCAGGCAATACCACGATAGAGGATGCTTTTAAGGAAACGGTTCTTGCAAAGGTTACCAGAATTAAAGTCTTAAACCTTATGGCCAAAGAAGAGAAGATATCTCTTTCGGGAGATGAAAAGAAATCTCTTAAAAAGGCAGCCAAGGCCTATATGAAGACTCTTTCCAAGGATGAAAAGAACGAACTTGGTGCCGACGAGGATTTGGTATATCAGATGTATTCCGAGTATGCACTGGCTGAAAAGGTTTATAATTCCATCGTCGATGAAGTGAATTTTGAAATCAGCGACGATGATGCCAGAAGCATTACCGTAGAGCAGATATTTATTAAGACTTATCACGAGGACACACACGGCAGACTGACAGACTATTCCGATGCTGCCAAGGCCGAGGCCAAAGAAAGAGCCCTGGCTATAAGAGAGAAGGCAGTTACCGAGTCAGACTTCGAAAGCTTATGTGCTCTTTATAATGAAGAAGACGAGAGCACACACACCTACAGAAGAGGCGAAATGCCCGAGACATACGAAAATGTGGCTTTTGCGCTCGAGGAAGGCGAGATAAGTTACGTTATTACCACGGATGACGGATATTATATAGTCAAGTGTATCAGTACCTACGAGAGAAAAGCGACCAACGAAAACAAGGAAGCGATTATAAACGAAGCCAAGAGAAAGGCTTTCGAAGAAAAATACAATGAATTCTTACCCAATGTCATTGCAAATATCAATGAAAAGGAGTGGGAAAACATTAAGATTATCCACAACGCAGATATGAAAACAGACTCGTTTTTCGATATCTATACGGATATAATGATTGATGGAAAATGATTTTATTAGCACTCAAGCAAATTGAGTGCTAATTTTTTGTTGACTTTTAAAAATCGGGGTTTTATAATTATCACTGTACGAGAAAAATAAGTGTTTTTTAACACATAATATATTCTAAAGAGGTGAGTAAAAATGGCTAAAAAAGGTTCATTATCAATTAATTCGGAAAACATATTCCCGATTATCAAAAAGTGGCTTTATTCCGACCACGATATATTTATGCGTGAGCTTATCTCAAACGGCTGTGACGCTATTACAAAGCTTAAAAAACTCGATATGATGGGAGAATATACACTTCCTGACGGCTTTAAGGAAAGAATCGACATTACCGTTAATCCCGAGAAGAAGACAATTACATTTACAGATAACGGTCTTGGCATGACAGCCGAGGAAGTTGAAGAATACATTAACCAGATTGCTTTTTCCGGCGCTACGGACTTTATCGAAAAATACAAAGACAAAGCAAATGACGATCAGATTATCGGACACTTCGGTCTCGGATTTTATTCGGCATTCATGGTTGCCGAGAAGGTTACTATCGACACACTTTCTTACAAAGAAGGTGCAAAGGCTGTTCACTGGGAATGCGACGGCGGTACCGAATTTACGATGGAAGACAGCGACAAGAGCGATGTCGGAACAAAGATTACACTTTACCTGATGGAAGACTGCGTTGAATTCTGCAATGAATACCGTGCAAAAGAAATCATCAAAAAATACTGTTCCTTCATGCCTACCGAAATATATATCACCAAGGAAGACACCAAGGAAACACAGACCATAAAGAAGAGCGAGAAGCTTGACAGCGATATCGTTATTGAAGAACTTGAAAAGAAAGAGGGCGAGGACGAAGAAAAGATTAAGATTAGAAAACGTCCCGAACTCTTAAACGATACTCATCCTCTCTGGATGAAGAATCCCGCAGAGTGCGAAAAGGAAGACTATCTTAAATTCTACCGCAAGGTATTTAACGATTACAAAGAGCCTCTTTTCTGGATTCACTTAAATATGGATTATCCGTTCAATCTTAAGGGAATTCTTTACTTCCCGAAGATTAACATGGAATACGATGCTATCGAAGGTACCATCAAGCTTTACAACAACCAGGTATTTATTGCAGACAACATAAAAGAAGTAATTCCCGAATTTTTACTTCTTTTAAAAGGTGTTCTTGACTGTCCGGACCTTCCTTTGAATGTTTCACGTTCGGCGCTTCAGAACGACGGATTTGTAAACAAAATCAGCGATTATATTACAAAGAAGGTTGCCGACAAGCTTTCCGGAATGTGCAAGACAGACAAGGAAAACTACGAGAAGTACTGGGAAGATATCTCTCCCTTTATCAAATACGGCTGCTTAAAGGACGACAAGTTCTGCGAAAAGATGAATGATTACATTCTCTTTAAGAACCTTGAAGGTAAATATATGACTTTGCCCGAGTGTCTTGAGACAAAGCCTTTAGACACCGAAGAAGCTGTGGATGAAGAAGGAAATCCCGTTGAATCCGAAGTAATCGAGCCTGAAGCCGAAGAGAATAAGGCAGATGAAAAGAAAGAAAAGATTATTTACTTCGTAACGGATCCCGTAGAGCAGAGCCAGTATGTGGCTATGTTTAAGAAAGCAAAAATGGATGCTGTAATGCTCACGGATAATATAGATATGCCTTTCATAAATCAGCTTGAAATGAAGAACGAAGGCGTAATCTTTAAGAGAATTGATGAAGATTTATCCGATGCGTTAAAGACCAAAAACTCCGCCAAGGTGGAAGAGGAACTTAAGGCAAACGAAGAGGAACTTGCAAAGCTCTTCAAGAAGATTGTTAAGAAAGACAATATCAAGGTTAAACTCGAAAAGCTTAAAAACAAAGACATTTCCGCTATGATGACAATGTCCGGCGAGACCAGAAAGATGCAGGAAATGATGCGTATGTATGCAAGCGGAATGGGTATAGATGAATTCAGCAAGGAAGGCCTTACACTTGTACTTAATGCAAACAACAAGCTGGTTCAGTTCTTAATTGAAGAAAAGGACGGAGAAAATGTAAGTCTTATCTGCGAACAGCTCTTTGACTTAGCCCTTATCCAGCACGGACCTTTATCACCCGATGAGATGACCAAGTTCGTACAAAGATCAAATAAAATCATGATGATACTTGCAAAATAAAGTGATTAAGAAGAGAAGCCCAAAAAACTTCTCTTCTTTTTACGTATATTAGATATAAAGACCTGTGCGAAAAGTGATTTATTGTTGAGAAAATCTTTATTTTGTAGTAAAATAACTATATCTGTGGGTTTATATAAAAAAGAAGAAAAACCCGCTATTTTATGGAGGATGATATGAAGAAATTTGTTGCCGGATTAGTTGCCGGAACTATGATTTTTAGTTTAGTAGCATGCCTTCCTACGGGTGTTACTAATACGGGAGACAAAGATTCAAATGATGCTGTTGCAACCATTGTTAATTCCAATTCGGGAAACGATAATACAAGCAGTGCAAACAACGGCGATCAGAACAATACAGTAAGCCCTGACAATCCCGATGATAACGGTAATCAGGGTAATACAGAGTCCCATCCCGAATACAGATCATATCCCATTTATTCGGCATATGATTACACTGTTAAGGATAAACATCTGGATGAAAATGACTATAGCAGCATCAAGATAATCGATACCGGATATACAAACATTTACGTTAATTCGTCTGAGTATAATGATTATGAATATGTTGAACTTGCCAATAAGATGTCGGATGTAAACGCAAGCAACGAAGAAGCGCTCACCGATATATTTGAAGGTTTTGAGAGCGATTTTGATGAGATGTGGTCTGATGTTGAAGATCTCAACTGGGGTCCTGTCTTTTATGAGTATGATTACAAGGGCGTTATAAGAGCAGATCAGAAGGTTTTCACCACAGGAAACTATGCATCGGTTTATTACGGCGGAGCTCACGGCGGAGCCTATGAAGGCGGATTCGCCTATAATTCCCAGACAGGAGAGGCCATTAATTTTAATGATGTTGTCATAAAGACAGACGGACTTGTTGATATCATTACAGATGAGCTGTATGAGAATTATGACAAAGAAATTTTCTTCTCCGAAACTGAAGAAGAGTTAAAAGAAGATGTTAAACTCTATGTTGACAGTCTGATAGACGGAGAAGGAACAAACTGGTCCTTAAACTATGACGGCGTGGCTATTTACTTCGGCGATTATGCACTTGCCGCATATGCTTCGGGACATCAGATAGTATTCATCAATTACGATGAATATCCCGAATATCTTAATTCCGAGTATTTTAAAGATGCAGACGAAGAATATGTAATGCATGTTTCAAAATGCGTTTCCTATCCGATGTATCTTGGTGATAAAGAATATGCTTTAAGCTTTGGCTGGGAAAAAGAATGGAATGAAGAAGGCCAGTTCTATTCGGATACATATACTCATTTATATGTGTACGGTGCACCCGATTATTATCAGGATATAAGAATTGACGGTTCCTTTATGGACCCCACCATCTATATCATCAGGAAAAACGGAAAAGATTATCTGTATGTTCAGAACTACTTCTTTGATGGTGTAGAGTATTTGCAGATATATGAGTTTAACGGTAAAGAATTCGAAGAAATCGCTGCTTACCAGGGCGGAATTTACTTTGATACCAATGAACTTCGAGAAACAACACTTGCTGCAAACACATTCTTTGGCAATAATTTTGAATTCCCTACAATCCCTGTATGGGTTGGTGATGACGGCGAACTCGAGTTTGGCGAATATTTCGATTACGCTTTATATGATGAATGGGAAAAATACTATGCGTATACCCCGACTACAGATATTAAGGGTTACGAAGTTGATAGCGATTACAAGCCTACAGATGTTGAAAAAACTTTAAAGAAAGGCACCATAGTAAGACCTGTCAGAACCGATTTGGATACATTTATTACACTCACGGATGCTGACGGAAACTTATATGGTTTTAAAGCGGCATACAAAAACGACGAAATGATGATAAACAATAAGAGTACCGGCGAGCTGTTTGATATTCACAGCGAGTGGTAAAAAGGAGATAAAAATGGCACAGGTTGGAATAGTAATGGGCTCGGATTCCGATATGCCCGTAATGAGCAAGGCAGCAGAAATGCTCGACAAATTTGGAATTTCTTACGAGATGACTATCATCTCCGCACACAGAGAACCCGATGTGTTCTTTGAATATGCCAAAAGCGCCGAATCAAAAGGCTTTAAGGTAATTATCGCAGGTGCGGGAATGGCAGCACATTTACCCGGTATGTGTGCAGCAATTTTCCCCATGCCCGTAATCGGAATTCCCATGCATACAACAAGCCTCGGCGGAAGAGATTCGCTTTATTCAATCGTTCAGATGCCTTCAGGTATTCCCGTAGCTACCGTTGCAATTAACGGCGGAGCAAATGCAGGTATTCTTGCGGCCAAGATTTTAGCCACATCCGATGCAGAACTTTTACAGAAATTAAAAGATTATTCCGAATCACTCAAAAAGAGCGTTCAGGAAAAGGATGCGAGATTACAGGAAGTCGGATACAAAAATTATTAATTCGGTTAGTAAAAACCATAACGTATAGGGATAAAAATATTTATTTTTAAGGAGAAAAAAATGGATTACAAATCGTCCGGAGTTGACATCGAGGCAGGTTACAAATCTGTCGAACTGATGAAAGGTTTTGTAAAAGAAACATTCAGAGAAGAAGTACTTGGAGGAATCGGCGGATTCTCAGGCGCTTTTTCAATGAGCAAATTAAAAGAAATGGATGACCCTGTTCTTTTATCCGGTACAGACGGATGCGGAACAAAGGTTAAACTTGCATTTCTTCTCGACAAGCATGATACCATCGGTATCGACGCTGTAGCAATGTGTGTAAACGATGTTGCATGTGCGGGCGGCGAGCCTTTGTTTTTCCTTGATTACATAGCATGCGGCAAAAATATCCCCGAGAAAATTGCTACCATCGTAAAAGGTGTTGCAGAAGGTTGCAAGCAGTCAGGATGTGCTCTTATCGGCGGTGAAACAGCTGAACATCCCGGACTTATGCCCGAAGACGAATACGATCTCGCAGGCTTTGCCGTAGGTGTAGTTGACAGAAAAGACCTTATCACGGGACAGAACATAAAAGACGGAGACGTCCTCATCGGTATCGCATCAAGCGGTGTTCATTCAAACGGCTTTTCACTGGTTAGAAAAGTATTCAGAATGACCGAGGACAATTTAAACCGTTACAGAGACGAACTCGGAACAACACTTGGTGAGGCGCTTATCACTCCTACAAAGATTTACGTAAAGGCTTTAAAGAGTGTTAAGGATGCAGGCGTAGTATTAAAGGGCTGCAGCCATATTACCGGCGGCGGATTTTATGAGAACATTCCCAGAATGCTTCCCGACGGCATCGTAGCAGAGGTTAAGAAGGATTCTTATCCCATACCTGCTATTTTCGGACTCATTCAGAAAGAAGGAAACATCGCAGAAGAGATGATGTACAATACCTTCAACATGGGTCTCGGAATGGTAGTTGCAGTCGATCCCGCAGATGCCGGCAAGACAATGGCTGCCATCAAAGAAGCAGGTGAAACACCTTATATCGTTGGTAAGTGCAAGAGTGGCGTAAAGGGAGTTGAATTATGTTAAAAATTGTTGTCTGTGTATCAGGCGGCGGTACAAACCTTCAGGCGATTATCGATTCGATTAATAACGGAAAATTACAGAATACGGAGATTGTCGGAGTTATTTCGAACAATCCCAATGCATATGCTCTTGAAAGGGCAAAGAATGCAGGTATAAAAGGTATCTGCGTATCTCCGAAGTCATTTGAGAACAGAGAAGAATTTAACAAAGCGTTTTTAGCTGCATTAAATGATTTCAATCCCGATCTTGTGGTACTTGCAGGATTCCTGGTAGTAATTCCCGAGATTGTTATCGAAGCTTACAGAGGAAGAATTATAAACATTCATCCCTCGCTTATCCCTTCGTTTTGCGGAACGGGATATTACGGACTCAAGGTACACGAAGCAGCTCTCGCGAGGGGCGTAAAGATTACCGGAGCCACCGTTCATTACGTGGATGAAGGTACGGACACAGGTCCGATTATTATGCAAAAAGCAGTCGAAGTTTTAGACGGCGATACGCCCGAGATTCTTCAGAGAAGAGTCATGGAACAGGCTGAATGGATTATTTTACCCGAAAGTATTGGTTTGATTGCAAAAACAAAGGAGACAAAATGAAAATACTTGTAGTCGGCGGTGGCGGAAGAGAACATGCCATTGTAAAAGCAATATCAAAGAGTGAAAGAGTGGATAAAATTTACTGCGTACCCGGAAATGCCGGAATCGCAGAACTTGCGGAATGTGCTCCCATCGGAGTAATGGAATTTGACAAGGTTGCAATGTATGCTTTGGAAAAGCAGGTAGACATGGTTGTAGTCGGACCTGACGATCCCCTTGTAGCAGGACTTGTGGATGTTCTTGAAACAGCCGGTCTTAAAGTATTCGGACCCAACAAAAAGGCTGCGATCCTCGAAGGAAGCAAGGCTTTTTCAAAGGATCTGATGAAAAAATACAATATTCCCACAGCAAAGTACGAAGTATTTGAGGAATCGGAACCAGCAATTAAATTCCTTGATTCCTGCAAATTTCCCATCGTGCTTAAGGCAGACGGTCTCGCACTCGGAAAAGGTGTTCTTATCTGCAAGGATTACGATGAAGCCGTTGCGGGAATCCATGAAATCATGGACGACAAGAAGTTTGGCTCTGCAGGAAACAAGATGGTAATCGAAGAGTTCCTCACAGGCAGGGAAGTAAGCGTATTATCATTTACTGACGGCAAGACAATTAAGATTATGACGTCCGCGCAGGATCATAAAAGAGCCAAAGACAATGACGAAGGCTTAAATACAGGCGGTATGGGAACATTTTCACCTTCGCCGTTCTATACCGAAAGAGTGGATGAATTCTGTAAGAAATACATTTATCAGGCAACTGTTGATGCCATGAGATCAGAGGGCAGAGAGTTTAAGGGAGTAATCTTCTTTGGACTTATGTTAACCTCCGAAGGACCCAGAGTACTCGAGTACAATGCAAGATTCGGAGATCCCGAAACACAGGTTGTTCTTCCCAGAATGAAGAATGATATCGTGGATGTATTCGAAGCATGTATCGAAGGAAGACTTGATAAGATTGAACTTGAATTTGAAGATAACGCTGCAGTATGTGTGGTACTTGCAAGCGACGGATATCCTGTTTCATATGAAAAAGGAAAAGAAATAAGAGGTCTCGAGAATTTCGTCGGAAAAGATGATTATTTCTGCTTCCATGCGGGCAGTAAAATCGCTGACGGCAAGGTGGTAACAAACGGAGGAAGAGTGCTTGGTATAACGGCACTCGGAAGCGACTTAAAAGAGGCCAGGAAGAAAGCTTACGAAGCGACGGAATGGATTGATTTTGACAACAAATACATGCGTCACGACATAGGCAAGGCAATCGACGAAGCGTAGGGGCAGACTTGACGTTTCGGGCAAAAAAAGGTATATTTTATAGTTGTGTAAATACTTTTACGAGGTGATTAACAGATGAAATTAATTAATAGAAAAAATTTGTGGAGAAACGGAATTTCGGCATTTGCAATTCTTTTAATTTGCCTTTTCCTTTTACCCATTACAGCAAAGGCAGATACAACCGGTACAGTAAATGATACCAACGTAAATATCCGCTCCGAAGCAGACGCTACAAGTACTTCTCTCGGAAAAGTAAATTCAGGTGACAAAGTTACCATCATCGAAGAGAAGACCAATGCGCAGAACGTTTTATGGTACAAAATTACAACTGCTACAGGAACCACGGGTTATGTAAGAGCAGACTTCATTACCAAAGGTGATGCTGCCAACAATAACAATACTACAACTACAACAACTACTACCACAACCACAACAACCAACGTAACAAACGTTGATGCAAAGCCCGCATATATCGCAGGTGATGTGGTTAATATCCGTTCACAGGCTTCAGCTTCTTCAGATCTTATCGCAAAGGCTCAGAAGAATACAGAAGTTACGGTTACGGGCGAAGCTACAGCTTCCGACGGATACAAGTGGTACAAAGTTTCGTTTACTGCAGACGGTGCAAACAAGACAGGTTTCATAAGAAGCGACCTTCTTACATTTACAAAACCTACCAATACACCGGCTGAAACGAACATCGATTCAACTACTACCGAAAATCCCGATACAACTACCGAAGATCCGGGAACTACGGATCCCGGCACCGATGTACCTGAAGAGAATCCTGATACAACAACAGACGAACCTGCTGAAGTAAAGAAAGGTATCACACCTCTTCAGCCTTTCGAAGCACCTGAAAATCTTCCCGACGGATTCGAGGAAGTTAAGCTTGAGTCAGGTGAAAAGGTATGGCACAAAGGTGATTTCTATATCATCTACGGTATGAACGA
>CAMYYF010000026.1:0-14978 GCA_947303375.1 uncultured Lachnospiraceae bacterium | reverse complement strand
ATATTCGTAAAAAACTCGAAGCAGTTGACGGAATCGATCATATAGAAGCGGTGTATGGAATTGGGTTTAAGTTCTCGTAAAGGAAGGAGCCAGGCACCGGAAATGTAAAAAGTCGGAAATCTTGACGATTTCTTGACTTTTTTTTGTTCGCTTTCTTGACCTTAATCGGATATTATTCTTTCAGCATAAAAAAGCAGAAAGGTGAAAAAATAATGGAATCAGTTTTTAAATGCGAAAACCTTTGCAAAAAATACGGTAAGTTTACCGCCCTCAACAATCTGAATATGGAAATCCCCAAAGGAGCCATTTACGGATTCGTAGGCAAAAACGGAGCAGGCAAAACGACCTTGATCCGTATTTTATGCGGTCTTCAGAAGCCCACATCAGGCTCTTTTACGCTGATGGGCAAATCCTTTAACGATAAAGAAATTTACAAGGAAAGAAAGAGACTCGGAGCTGTTGTCGAAACTCCCGCCATCTACAAAGACATGACAGCAAAAGACAATCTCATTCAGCAGTATCTCATGCTCGGTCTCCCCGATTTTAAGGGAATCGACGAACTCTTAAATCTCGTCGGCCTGCCTAATACCGGCAGCAAAAAAGCGCGTAACTTCTCACTCGGTATGAAGCAGCGTCTCGGCCTTGCAATGGCACTCTGCGGAAATCCCGATTTTATCATCCTCGATGAGCCTACAAACGGCCTTGATCCCCAGGGTATCATCGAAATCAGAGAATTAATCATCAGATTAAACCGCGAAAAGAATATCACATTCTTAATCTCCAGCCACATCCTCGATGAGCTTTCACGTATCGCAACACATTACGGTTTCATCGACAAAGGCCACATCGTACGTCAGATGAGTGCCGAGGAACTCCATGCGCAGTGCAGAAAGTCCGTCAGAATGACCGTGGACGATACCAAGATTCTTGCCAAAATCATGGAAGAAAGAAATATCGAATACAAGATATTCGACGAGAGAAACGCTGAAATATATGCCGAAGTTCCTTTCTCCGACCTCGCAGAATCCTTCGCCGAAGAAAACAGCACCATCTACACAATGGGCGAACACGAAGAAAGTCTCGAAGCATATTATCTGTCTTTGTTAGGGGGCGAAAACAATGCTTAGAATCCTCTATTCCGACTTAAGATTTCTGCTTAAAAATCTGGGCTTTAAGCTTACCATTGCTGCCGGAATGCTCTATGTGCTCGGATTTGTGGTTATCCTTAAAATAATAATGTATTTCTTAAACGACGGTTCTTTTATATACGGCGAAGACATATTAAGCGCTTACAACGACATAGCTTTTATCTTTATAACCACGATAAGCGTAATACTGTTTTCGGCTGATTTTACCAACGGAACGATTCGAAACAAACTGATCAGCGGTTTAAAGAAAAGCGAAATATTCGTATCAAGCGTTATCTCCGGAATGGTTGCATCGGTAATTATGACCGTCATCGTAACACTCTTCGAAGCACTGCTTTCGATTATCTTTTCGGAAGGTTTTATGACTTACAATCTGGCGGAATTATCGGACAATCTGCTGATGCTAATGATTACCGCCGCAAGTGTGGGTGCATTTATGACAATGATCGTGCTTGTATTCGGCGGAAAAAAGATGTCGTATTTCGCAGGATTCGTAACTGCATTCTTTTTAACCATTTTAAAAATGCAGGTAACAAACGATTTGTATCCGATGAACGGCAACTGCATTCTTACCGGCACCAAGCTTGCACTCTATACGGCTTATGACAGGTTCAGTCCTTTTATGCATTTTGAAGGTTATCCCCGCTGGGATTTATTAAGTTACACAATCGGAAGCGTGGTATTGATCGCGCTTTCAATCGGAATCGGACTCATTATATTCAACAGAAAAGAAATCAATTAAGGAGTACTTTATGTTTAACATATATAAAGGCAATCTGGTAAGACTTGTCAAAAATTTCCTCTTTGTTTTAGGATGCATCCTTGCACTGGTAATTACATTCTGCATTACTTCCGGAAGATTCCCTCTGGAATTCTTACAAAACGGCAAACCCGAAGACAGAATGTTCTTCGCATCCGCTGCGATGGTGCTTTATTACAGCTTTTTTACCACGATTTTCGTGACTGCGGAATATCATGACGGCATCATAAGAAACCGCATAATCGCAGGCTTCTCACAGACTGATGTCTATGTTGCATCCGCACTCTCACAGTACAGCGCTGTAATCATCATGTTTGCGGTTTACATGCTCGGCGGTCTCCTCGGCGGAGCAAAATATGATGCGGCTCTTTTATCAAGGCTCGGTATATTTCTTTTATCATTAATCGGATATGTGACGGTCACCAACGCCGTGGCATTCAGGGCAAAAAACGTTATATTATCGACGATAATCACGATGATGCTCTTTTACGCATCCTTTAATGCCGTAATGTTCGGAAACGCGATCTTGAATTTCATCCTGGACGAAAAATATCTTGAAATCGGCAAGGCAGTATACAACATACATGCACTCGGACAGTGGTTCACGCTGACACCGTTTTCGTTTAACTTTACCAATCCCGGAACCGGCGTACTGCTCGCTTTATCGGGCGGCGTAATAATAGTTGCATTCATACTGCCGATAATCGGCCTTAAAAAACGTGAACTGAAATAATGTTCGGAAGGAAACAAAAATGAAATCTTTTCAAAGTAAAGTATATATTTTCTTAGGGGTATTCGTGCTCTCAATCGCAGCGCTTCTGGTGTTTCGAACCGGCGTGTTAAGCACTCCTAAGCACATAAAAGGAATCGAAGAAATCGGCGTTTCTTTTGACGATTTTAAAATCCCCGAAGGCGTCAAAGTCGTCGGAATCGGCGAAGCCACACACGGAAATGCGGAATTCCAGGAAGTCAAATTAGAGATGCTTCAAAAGCTCGTAAAAGAAGGCACCTGCCACGCAATCGCATTTGAAATGTCACCCGCGGAAGCAGCCATGTACAACGATGCAATCCACGTTAGCGAGGGCGATTTGACCGAATTAATCGGCGGTACGGATTATCCTTTATACGATACCGCGCAGATGGTTAATCTTCTTACATGGATGAGAGAATACAATTTAACGCACGATGAGGCAGAATCGGTAAATATCTACGGCGTGGACATGCAGACAGGCATAAGAGCCGCAGAATATTTAAGGGATTTCGGCACACGTCACGAAGGTCTTTACACCGAAGAAGAAACAAACACTTTAAACGTTCTGATAAATGAGTTTGATCACTCACATCCCGAGGCGAGAGATTTCTTTTATGGTCTCTCGGTCAAGCTTGACTCGTACGACGACGTAAACTTTAAGAATGCGGCTATAATCGCCACATCGCTCGTACAGTGGCTGGATGCTCCTTCGTATGAGAAGAATGCGAACAATTATTCAATCCACAGAGACACCTGCATGGCTGAAAACCTGATGGCTTATTACAATATCGAAAAAAGCAGGGGATATTCGCAGATACTCATCACGGCGCACAACGGTCACGTAATGAAATACGATACGTCTAAAATTGACGACGTAAATATGGGTGTTAAGATAAACGAACTGTTCGAGGGTAGCTACTACTGCGTGGGCACGGAATTTTACAACACCTGCGTGAACGTGCATACCGCGGGAACCTACGATGACGAATATGAAAGGGCCAATCACGATTACTGCTCGGACGATTTGCTCGCATATCAGGCACAGTATTTTGATGGCGGAAGATATTGTCTGGACTTCGCTTCGGTAGACAAGACTCATAAAAAAGTATATAACATAATTCATAGACTCAACTGGACCGGAATGGCCGGCGAAGGTTACTCCTCCAACTGGGAAGTATACAAGAGCTATCGCGCAAGAATGATTGCCACAGATCACTATGATGCAATGATTTATTACTATGAAACCAGCCCCATCGACCCGATACATTACTGATACCGGGCGGTGTCGGGTAATGAGGGCTTTTAGATGAAATATGTGCTTATCGTCAGTATTATCGTAAATGTTTTGTTAATCGTCAAAATTGTCGCTATGAGATATTCCGTTCGTAAACTGGGATCGGAATTTTCGGAGCGAATAAACCTGGATACGAATGTTCTTTTAGGAACGGAAAGCAGGGACAGACAGATTAGAAGTTTGGCAGCCTCCATCAACGAAACTCTGACCAATCTTCGTTCTTCGTACCATAAATACCGCATGGGCGATGCGGAGTTAAAAACTGCGATTACCAATGTGACGCACGATTTAAGAACGCCCTTGACCGCCATCTGCGGTTATGCGGAAATGGCTTTAAACACAGACGATGCAAGAGAACGAGAACGCTACTTGAAGGTCGTCTCCGAGAGAGCCGGTTACATGAAAAAACTGACCGAGGAACTCTTTGAATATTCCGTTATTACGGGCGGAGAAATAACCGAGGAAAAAGAAAGCATAAACTTAAACAGAATGCTTGAAGACAGCGTTATGGCTCTCTATCCCGCTTTTGAAGCAAGGGGAATAAAACCCGAAGTAAACATCTGCGAGAAAGAAATTAAAAGAGAACTGTATCCTTCGTATGTTGAAAGAATCTTCAACAATCTGATGTCAAATGCATTAAAATACAGCGACGGCGATTTAAGCGTTACACTCTCCGAAAACGGATGTGTCAGAGTCAGCAACAGTGCATCGGCGTTATCACCCGTTTCGGTTGAGAAACTCTTCGACAGATTCTTTACCGTTGAAACCGCC
This sequence comes from uncultured Lachnospiraceae bacterium, assembly GCA_947303375.1. Taxonomy (GTDB): domain Bacteria; phylum Bacillota; class Clostridia; order Lachnospirales; family Lachnospiraceae; genus UBA3766. The sequence goes on along the minus strand of CAMYYF010000026.1, from coordinate 10,254 downwards.
AGAAACGACAATTCTCACGGTCTTGGGCTCTCAATCGTAAAAACATTCGCCGAGCGGATGGATTGCCCTCTTACAGCCAAATATGAAGACGGAAAACTGATTATTGAAATCGTTTTCTGATACATCCCCTTCTTTTCAAAAATACCGGGCACAAAAGTGTCCGGTATTTATATTTAAATTAAATAACCGGACGTGCACTGCACGCCCGGCTCTTATTCTTATTTTTTAACAGGTTTGAAAATCGTTACGGCCTGCTTTAAGTTCTTAATCGTTACCTCTGTATGACTGCCGCCGTTTTCGCCGTCCCTGGTCCATGCAACAGGCTCATCGCTTGAAAAGTTGATTTCGCTTGCCTTGAAGTAGTACATGTATTCGGGATCAGGTTCACCCGCAATGAGTGAAGCCAGCACAGCGTTTAAATCTGTCGGGTCTTCGGGGTATCTAACAAAGATGCCTTCGAACTTGCCGTCGTTTAACTGAGCTTCCTTAAAGAGAGGACTCTTAACGCCGCCTACGGATGTGGAATTGCTTATCATTCCGTAGATAAACGAATCTTTTATGACTCTGTCACCGACTGTGATTGTCATTTCAATCGGCTTGAAATTGCCCATTCCGACAGAACGCACGCCTTCGAGTACGTATGCCATGTGACCGAACACATTTTTGAATTCCTGTTTGGTTTCGTATGAAACTTCCGTCAGGATTCCGAATGCTGCGATGTATACAAAATATGAGTCGTTAAAAGTTCCGACATCGCATGGAAACTGTTCTCCGTATATGACCGTTTCCGCAGCCTTGGCCATATCCGAAGAAATACCGATAGTTTTGGCAAAGTCGTTTGTGCTTCCCGCGGGAATATAGCCTAGCGGAATATCTTTTTTAAGATTAAGCATTCCTTTTACGGCTTCATCGAGCGTTCCGTCGCCGCCGGATACAACTATGGTGTCATAACGTTCTCCGTCAGCTATGATTGTATTGGTCGCGTCATCCTTTGCCTGCGTGGGATGAACCGTGATTTCATAACCGGCCTTGGCAAAAATATCGATTATTTTGACTAATTTACTTTTAATTTTTTCTCTGCCCGAATGAGCATTGTACAAAAACAAAAGCTTTTTCATTTTGAATTAGTTTTCGCCGCTTAAATATTTTTCAATATGATTGATTGCTGCTTCCTCATCGGAACCGTCAGCTTCAACTACAACCTTTTCACCGGCATTAAGACCGAGACTCATCATGCCCATGATACTCTTGGCATTGACTCTCTTGTTTGCACCTGTCTGGATGTAAACGCTGCTCTCGTACTGGCTTGCAACCTGAACGAGCATGGCAACGGGTCTTGCTTCCAAACCACCGGCTAATTTGATTTCGATTTCTCTCTCAACCATAAATTCCTCCTTAAACTATGCATCTTTCGCACGCTGTTTCTGTGCCAGCTCGGAAATCTTTCGCAGTCTGTGGTTGACTCCTGATTTGCCGAGAGGCGGCTTCATTAACTCCCCAAGTTCTTGCAGCCCCACGTCGGGATTTTCCAGCCTTGCTATTGCAACACTCTGCAGTGTTTCAGGCAGATTGGAAAGTCCAATACATTCGTTTAAATAGTTGATATCTTCGATCTGTTTATAAGCAGCATCAAATTTTTTCTGACTGTTCGCAACTTCACAGTTATTCGTTCTGTTGATGTGATTGGCGATTTCTTTGTAAATCCGCTTTTCTTCGTATTTCATCGTCGCCACGTTGGCTTCGACTACTCGTAAAAAATCAGCTATCTGTTCGCCGTCTTTTAAATATACCAGATGGTATTTACCCTGTCGGCGCGTGGATCTTCTCGCCTTGATATTAAAGTATTCAAGTGCTCTTTCTATCTGGTTTGCATGCTCTTCGCACGAACACGTAAACTCAAGATGCAACCCTTTTTCGGGATCGGTTATCGTTCCGTAAAAGACGAACGCGCACTTTAAAAACTCTCTTTTACAGCATCCTGCTTTTAAAAGAATGTCGGGAACAATGCCTTTGTACTGATTGACATTTCCCTTGGCATCGAGGATTTTTACAGCCTGTAAAATCTCGATTACATCTTCCTTTTTGGTAACAGGCACCGCAAAAAGGCCTTTATCTTCAAAGGCGTCGACATTTATATTAAATGTTTTCTTCAATAAAGTAAAGTATTTTTCTTTAATTCGTACATTATCGGTCTCGACAATAAGCGAATTGGGCGTAATTCGTCCTGCTCCCGCGATAATTACGGCTGTCTGGGTGATGGCGCAATGTCTCTGCTTGGGAGTGTTTTTTAGGAGCTCATCCTTTACTTCCATTGAAAAAGAAGATACGTTACCCGACATCTTAGTTTCCTATATCCCTGTGATTGATGGTCACTCCGTACTCTTTGTCGTCATCGTTTAAGGCCTTGTAAATCTCGTTGGCAAGTGTCACGGATCTGTGCTTTCCGCCCGTACAGCCGATGCCGATTACAAGCTGATTTTTGCCTTCTTTTATATAATTGGGAATCAGAAAGTCCAGCAGATCTTTTACCTTATTTAAAAAGATGTGCGCCTCATCGAACTGCATGAGGAAATCCTGAACTTCCTTATCATTCCCTGTTTTGTGCTTTAATTCCTCTACGTAGTAGGGGTTCGGGAGGAACCTTACGTCAAACACGAGGTCTGCGTCCTGAAGGATGCCGTGCTTGAAGCCGAACGAGGAAATGTTTACCATCAGTGATTTGTAGTTTTCGTTTTTAACGAAGATGTTTTCGAGTTCTTCACGAAGTTCTCTGGTTAAAAGATGCGAGGTGTCGATGACGTAGTCAGCGCTCTTTTTGGTCTTCGCAAGAATCTTTCTTTCACGGTCGATTCCGTCCTCAACTCTGCCGTCCATTGCGAGCGGATGGTTTCTTCTGCTTTCCTTATATCTTTTTAAAAGAGTCTGTTTTGAGGCATCAAGGAAAAGCATTTCGTAGGAATAACCTTTCTCCTTCATGTCTTTTAGTGCCTGCATGATTTCATCGAAAGACTGATCTGCACGCACGTCGATGCCGAGCACAACTTTGTCGCGCTCCGACTCATAAATTAATTCTGCAAACTTAACTATAAAAGGCACGGGAAGATTATCAACACAATAATATCCCATGTCTTCAAGCATCTTCTGCGCGGTAAGTTTGCCTGCACCACTCATTCCTGTAACTACTACAAATCTCATTTTATTTCCCCTAAAAATAACACTTCCGGCTCGAGTGTAACGTTGTCTTTTTCTTTTACGGTTTTGATTACGTGTTCAATCAGGTCGCGAACATCTTTTGCTGTGGCGCCGCCTTTATTTATAACGAAACCTTTGTGCTTTTCGCTAACCTGCGCACCGCCTACGGTATATCCGCCAAGGCCTGCATCCTCGATAAGTTTCCCTGCAAAATATCCTTCAGGTCTTTTAAAAGTTGAGCCTGCGGAAGGATATTCGAGAGGCTGTTTTTCTTTTCTTCTTTTATTAAGATCAAGCATCGTTTCGCGAATCGTGGTCGCGTCCGATGTGCTTAATTTCATCTCGCAGGATAAAGCGATACAGCCGTTTTCTTTAAGCGCACTGTGTCGATAGCCGAAGTCCATTTCTTCGTTCGTAAAAGATTTGATACTGCCGTCGGCTTTGTCTAAAACCTTTACGCTCGTTACAACCTGGCACATTTCTCCGCCATATGCGCCCGCATTCATAAAGAGTGCGCCGCCGAGTGTTCCGGGAATTCCCGAAGCAAATTCAAGGCCTGTGAGTGATGCATTCATTGCAACGTTTGCGAGCTTCGTAAGAGTAATGCCTGCGCCTGCTTTTATGATCTCGCCGTCAACTGTGGCCTCATTGAAATCTCCGGTAAGTTTTATGATGATGCCTCTGAAGCCTTCGTCCGATGCAAGGACATTGCTTCCGTTGCCGAGGAGGAAATAGTTGACGTTTTCCTCTTTTGCGAAGGCAATCACTTTGGAGAGTTCGTCTGCGTTTTCAACACTTACGAAAACATCTGCAGGACCGCCGATGTTAAACGAAGTGTGACTTGAAAGCGGCTCGTTGTATTTAATTCTTTCGTCAGATATTATTTCTGATAATTTACTGTACATATTAATCAATAACTAACTTAGCTGCTCCGTAAATTCCTGCATCGTTTCCGAGGGTTGCAAGTTTGAAGTCTGTATCCTTGCATCCGCGGAAAGTGGTTTCCTTGAAATTGTCTACGATGTAGTCAAGGATAATCTCGCCTGCCTTGCTGACGCCGCCGCCGATAACGAAGGCCTGGGGGTTAACAACGCATGCGATAATGCCAAGACCTCTGCCGAGGATTTTGCCGAATTCGTTGGCGATATCGATTGCAACTTCATCGCCTTCTTTTACTGCGTCCCAGACTACCTTGCAGTTGATGTCTTTGTTTCTAAGAATGCTGGGCTTGTCGTCTTTTTCGAGTCTTCTCTTTGCAAGTCTTACAACACCTGTTGCTGAGCCATACTGCTCGAGACAGCCTTTCTTGCCGCATCCGCAGGTCTCGGTTTCGTTCTCGTCCATGAAGATATGTCCGATTTCTCCGCCTGCACCTTTTGCGCCTGCAACGATTTTACCGTCGATAATTACACCGCCGCCGACACCGGTTCCGAGTGTAACCATAACGATTGAGTTGTAGCCTTTTCCGCCGCCCATCCACATTTCGCCAAGAGCTGCTACATTGGCATCGTTACCTGTCTTAACCTTAAAGCCTGTAAGGTCTGATAAGGTTTTACTTACATTAAATGTGCCCCAGCCAAGGTTGGGTGCGCCGTAAATATTTCCGTCATCATCGATAGGTCCGGGAGCGCCGATACCTACACCGATTACGTCTTCTTTTATGAGGTTTTTCTCTGCAACTTTTTTATTAATGCTTGCTGCGATATCGGGTAAAATCTGTGAGCCGTTGTTATCTTTTACGGTCTTAATTTCCCATTTTTCAAGCACTTCTCCGCTCTCGTTGAATAAGCCCATTTTGACGGTTGTTCCGCCAAGATCGACACCAAAAATGTATTTCATATCCTTCTCTCTTTCTTTTACGGAGCCAGACACGCTGTGCGAGTCAGGCACCGGATTTTTTTCTTTTATGAGATAAATTTAAAAGTTCTCTTCTTCGTCTTCTTCACGCTTCTTTGCGAGGTTGCTCTGAACTCTGTTGTAAAGAACAACTGCTGCGTTGTAGCCCATCTTCTTCTGACGGTGGTTAACTGCTGCCGTTTCACAAATGATGGCGAGGTTACGGCCGGGACGGATGGGGATGTTGTGGCAGACAACTTTGTTGCCAAGGTACTCCGTGTATTCCTCTTCGAGGCCGAGGCGGTCGTATTCTGTGTCTTTGTTCCACTCAGCGAGTTTGATGACGAGGTCGATGGTCTGCGTCTCTTTTACGCTCGATACACCGAACAGGGTTTTTACGTCCACGATACCGATACCGCGAAGCTCAATGAAGTGCTTGGTGGTCTCGGGTGCGGTTCCGATTAATGTGTCTTCGGAAACTTTTCTGATTTCTACTACGTCATCGGTTACGAGACGATGGCCTCTCTTGATGAGTTCGAGTGCGGCCTCGGATTTACCGATACCGGACTCGCCGACGATGAGAACGCCTTCGCCGTAAACATCGACCAATACGCCGTGTACGGAAATGCAGGGTGCGAGTTTAACGTTCAACCATCTGATGAGTTCAGCCATGAATACGGATGTTGTCTTCTTGGTCATGTAAAGAGGAACGCCGTTTTCAAGGGCTTTTTTCATGAAGAGTTCATCGGGAACAAGTTCACGACAGAAAACGATACAGGGAATCGGGAAGCTTAAGAGTTTGCTGTAAATCTCTTCCTTTCTCTCATCCGAAAGTTCCATCATGTATTTATATTCGACGAAACCGATTACCTGAAGTCTGGTAGCTTCGTAGTGATCAAAGAAGCCTGCCAGCTGAAGTGCGGGACGGTTGATATCTGGCTGTTTGATCTTAATTCCCGTGACATCAATCTCGGGTGTAAGCGGCTCCAATTTCATTTTTTCAATGATTTTTGTTAAACTGACACTTGCCATAACAAATACCTCTCTTCTGCATAATTTTTTCCGTAACAGATTATCTTACGCGTATCTTTTATTATATACCATTTACTATGATTTGTCTTTGTGGAAAAATTCATAAATGTCGTTTGCGACATTAAGCGGAATTCCGTCGACCTCTGCGATTTTCTCGGGTTCTGCGCTCTTTAAATCGTCGATCGTCGGGAAATGCTTCATCAGCGCTTTTCTTCGCTTCGGTCCGATGCCCGGAATATCGTCTAAAATCGAATGAACCTGCGCTTTGGTACGAAGTGATCTGTGATACTCTATCGCGAATCTGTGGACCTCATCCTGCACTCTGGTGACGAATTTGAAGCACTCGGAGTGAAGATCCATCGGGATTTCCTGTTCGTTGAATAAAAGTCCTCTCGTCCTGTGGTGATCGTCCTTTACCATACCGCAGACAGGGATATCTACGCCGAGTTCTTCGAGCACTTTTTCCGCGATATGAATCTGTCCCAAGCCGCCGTCCATTAGGATTAAATCCGGGAAAATCGAAAAGCTTGTTTCGTTGTCTTCCGCTCTTTCGTTGATGCCGTGCGAAAATCTTCTGTATAAAACCTCGTACATCGAAGCGTAATCGTCAGGGCCTTCGACGGTTTTAAGTCTGAACTTTCTGTAGTCGCTCTTCTTGGGTTTGCCGTTTTCATATACAATCATCGAACCTACGCTGTTAAAGCCCTGAGTGTTTGAAATATCGTAGGATTCGATGCGGTCTGCCTTTTGTATGTTAAGAAGTCTGGCGAGCTCTTCGACAGCGCCACGCGTTCTGGCTTCTTCGCTTTTATGCTTTTCTTCATCGCGTCTGATGAGCATCTCTGCGTTCTGATGTGCGAGTTCAAGCATCTTTTCTTTCTGGCCTTTTACGGGCGATTTGATTGAAACTTTGCCGCCTCTTTTGTCAGACAGCCACTTCTCCAAAAGTTCTGTTTCTTCAAGCTGTATGGGGACGAATATTTCTTTTGGAAGGAAGGGAGTGCCTGCGTAATAGAGTTTGATGAAACTGGAAATTGTTTCTTCGTCACTCTCTTCAAGTGCGCCTTTCATATAGAAATGTTCGCGGCCGATAAGCTTTCCTTCTCTGACGAAAAATACCTGAATAAGCACGTCGCTTTCGCTTCTTGCAATTCCGATGTAGTCTTTGTTTTCACCGTCAAATTCGGTGATTTTCTGCTTTTGAGCAATGTCGTATGCGCTCTTTAAAAGCTCTCTGTATTTTGCAGCCTCTTCGAACTCAAGCTTCTCTGCGTGGTCGTTCATTTTGGCTTCTATTTCTTTTAGGAGCGGATCAAAATTTCCTCCTAAAAAAATGAGTGCTTTCTTTATATTCTCGCCGTATTCCTCGGGCGAAAGTCCACCCATGCAGGGTGCGTCGCACTGCTTCATATGGTAATTAAGGCACGGTCTGTCTGCTGCTTTTTCGCCGTTTAAGGCCTTGTTGCAGGTACGGATATGATAAATCTTGCTTAAGAATTCTATCATGTCGTGAACGCTTCCCGCGGTCGCGTAAGGGCCGAAATATTTGGATTTGTCTTTTTTCATCGTTCGCGAAAAAACAAGTCGCGGATACATTTCGCCGAGCGTGACTTTTATGTAGGGATAGGTTTTGTCGTCTTTTAGGAGCGTGTTGTATTTGGGGGAGTACTCTTTTATGAGGTTATTCTCGAGCACGAGGGCCTCGAGTTCGGTGTCTGTAAGGATGTAATCGAAGTGGTCGATGAGGCTGACCATCCTTTGAATTTTGAGCGTTTTCTTGGTCGAAATACGAAAATAAGACCGCACCCGATTTCTCAGGTTTACGGCCTTACCTACATATATAACTCCGCCTTTTGAGTCGTGCATCAGATAAACGCCCGGGCTCTTCGGAAGCTTGTCGAGTTCTTTTTTGATCTGCTCGCTGTTCATTCAGACTCCCGGATTATTTTTCTTCTTCGTCATCTTCGAATTTGAATGCTCTGTTCTTGATGCGCTTGAAAACTTCGTTGCTAATTTCTTCTTTAGCCTTTTCCATCTCTTCGATTTCAGCTTTTTCTTCGGGTGAAAGCTGCTCTTTGAGCTCTTTCTTTACCTCTTCAAAATCAGGCTCTTCTTCGGGCTCTTCTTTCTTTTCATCAAACTTTTTATATGATTCAAGAATGCTGTCTTCGGGTCTTGTGTCTTCTTCTGTTTCTTCTTTCTTTTCAGACTCTGCTTTCTCGGAATCTTCCTTCTTTTCAGCCTTTCTCTCGTCCTTTAATTTTCCTAAAGGATTCTTGGGCTCGGGAACCGGAATACCTTTTTCAGCACAGTAAATCTCCATGAATTCCTTGCCTGTGATGGTTTCTTTTTCAATCAGATGAGCCGCAATTTTATCCATGATATCGCGGTTTTCAGAGAGAAGTTTTTTAGCCTCTTCGTAACATGCAGCAAGGATGCCGATTACTTCGCTGTCTACCTCTGCAGCGGTTCTGTCGGCACAGTTCATAACTGTTCTGCCGTCAAGATATCTGCTCTCCACGGTTTCAAGTCCTACAAGGCCAAATTTCTCGCTCATACCGTACTGTGTAACCATGCTTCTTGCGATGCTTGTAGCCTTTTCGATATCGTTCGAAGCGCCTGTGGTAACGGAACCGAATACGATTTCTTCTGCGGCACGTCCGCCTAAAAGACCCACGATCATATCGTGTAATTCTTCTTTAGTATTAAGATATTTTTCTTCCTCGGGAACCTGCATTACATAGCCGAGCGCACCCATTGTACGGGGCACGATGGTGATTTTCTGAACAGGCTCTGAGTTCTTCTGAAGTGCGGAAAGAAGCGCATGTCCGACCTCGTGATAGGACACGATTTTTCTTTCCTGTTCGCTTAAAATTCTGTCTTTCTTTTCTTTGCCGACAAGCACTACTTCTACGGCATTGAAAAGGTCTTTCTGAGATACGAATTCTCTCTTGTTTTTAACCGCGTTGATGGCAGCTTCGTTGATCATGTTTGCAAGATCCGAACCTACCGCACCGCTGGTTGCAAGAGCGATTTCTTCAAAGTCTACGGTCTCATCCAACTTAACGTCTTTGGCGTGAACTTTTAGGATCTCTACTCTGCCCTTAAGATCGGGCTTTTCAACGATGATTCGTCTGTCGAAACGGCCGGGACGAAGGAGCGCTTTGTCAAGGATTTCAGGTCTGTTGGTAGCGGCTAAAATAATGATACCTTTCTTGCCGTCGAAACCGTCCATCTCTGAAAGAAGCTGGTTTAACGTCTGCTCTCTTTCTTCGTTTCCGCCGCCGTATTTTGAATCACGGCTACGACCGATTGCATCGATTTCATCTATGAAGATAATACAGGGAGCATTTTTCTCTGCTTCCTTAAACAAATCTCTTACTCTGGATGCGCCGACACCGACATAAAGTTCCACGAAATCGGAACCTGTGAGGGAGAAGAAAGGCACATGTGCTTCGCCTGCAACCGCTTTTGCAAGGAGGGTTTTACCTGTTCCGGGAGGGCCTACAAGAAGCGCACCTTTAGGTAATTTCGCACCGATTTTAACGTATTTGTCAGGGTTGTGAAGGAAATCAACCACTTCCTGAAGTGACTCGATTGCTTCGTCCTCACCCGCTACATCCTTGAAGGTTTTGCCGGTCTCTTTTTGAACGTATACCTTAGCGTTGGACTTGCCGACATTCATAATTCCACCCACTCCGTCGGAGCCGCCAATACGTCTGAAGAGCAGGAAGCCGATGCCAAGGAAAATGGCTATCGGTAAAATATATGAGAATATAAAATACCATACCTGCATTGAGTTATCAGGTATCTCACCTTCAACCGTGATTCCTTTTTCCAAGAGTCTCTGTGTAAGGGTATCGTCCTCTTCAACCTTACCTGTGTAAAGAGAAGCTTTGGTGTTGCCAAAGAACAGCGAACTGATGTTATCCTTTTCTGCAACTTCTCTTATCTCAATTGTTTCGGCATGTATGATAACTTTTTCGATTTTCTGCTCTTCAACCATCTTGAGGAACTCGTTGTAGGTGATTTCCGTAGATGTGTCTTTTCTGAAAAATCTGATAAGCCATATTGCCAAAAGAACTATGAGCATAAAGAAAATCAGGTACGTAAATAATCCGCCCGATCTTCTGTTGCGGTTGTTATTGTTTTTATTTGAATTGTTCTGATTGTTGTCCATATCTACCTCTGTTG
>CAMYYF010000025.1:0-15062 GCA_947303375.1 uncultured Lachnospiraceae bacterium | reverse complement strand
AGGAACGTGCCGATGGATACCGGAAGCGCAGACGTACGGTATCCGGACAGGGACTGCAGGGGTTCTGAAAGGAACGAACGCACAGGAGTTCCGTACAAGGCACATCCTGCAAGGATAGTGGTAAGGAAAAACAGAAGGTTACTGACCATGACTCCTGCGGATACGGCGGCTATCCCTGTGCCGAACATCCTGCCGCGTCCCCGGTACATGGAAGAATACAGTCGCATAAGTCCCTGTTCCTTCTCCTTTGCAAAAAGAAGGGATGCGAGGAGGATTGCGACAAGCATCTCAAGAAAGATGACGCTCGGAAGCGACAGTGCTTCGGCGATGCCCTTCGTTCCGGTAAAGGATATCGTCAGGCCGTCAAGCCTCTCATAATCCCGGCTTGTCTTTTCGATATCTGACAGGATGGATTCATCGCCTCCGAACAGGGACGTCATCCGCTTGTATACGGATTCGGATTCAATGACTTTTCGGAGATACTCGGGATAGGTAACCACGTCATTGCATTCATTGTATACGAGGGAACAAAGCGTATTCTCCTCCCAGAGGGTATCGCAATATTCCGGTTTCACGGAAAGGTCCGGTCCATGGTATTCCGCGGCATCGGAGTCGTCCCCGAAGAGAGCGGTGCGGACTGTGTGCCATTTGCCGCTGATGAAATCAAGACCTTCTTCGGGGCTCTTTCCCTTAAGCTCCGCGGTCAGTTTCTTATAGGCATGCGCGGGGATGTCGGCCTGTTCCGCACGGTACAAGAAATAAACCCCGTTCAGCGAAAGAAGGAGCAGAATGAAAAGAAGCAGTTTTCGGTTGTTACGGATTTTAAACCATTCATGACGGAACATGTCTTTCCCTGTTTCCTCCTATACGACTTCGTGGTCAGCAGGGTGCTATCTGCTCTCCATTCCGAGCCCCATGTAAATCTTCTCCACGGAGGGTTCTCCCTCGCCTTCATAGTTATCATAGAGTTCCTGAAGGGTGCCGCTCTTCACAATCTTTCCGTGATTTAAGAAGATGATTTCGGAAGCAAGCTTCTCTAAGTCGCTGACGATATGCGTGGCGATGATGACCGTCTTCGCCTTCGCAACACGGGACACCAGTTCACGGAAGTTGACGCGTTCCTTCGGGTCCAGTCCAACCGTCGGTTCGTCAAGAATCAGGATGTCCGGATTTCCGACGAGTGCCTGCGCAAGGAGCGCCCGCTGACGCATCCCTCCGGAATAGGTTCCGATGGCATCGCCGCGCAATTCCCAAAGATTCACGTCCCGGATGATTGCATCGATGCTTTCCGCTGCTTCCGACCTCTTCATGCCCTTTATCGAGGCAATATAGTACAAAAACCGCACCAGCGAGAAATCCTCATAGAGCTTCTGCTGCTGCGGCATGTAGCCGATATGCCGTCGGTACTCTTTTCCCATCTTTCCGATTTCCGTACCGTCATAAAGAAGCCTTCCGGACGTTGCCGGAAAGCCGGTTGTGATGATTCCCATCAGGGTAGACTTCCCGGCGCCGTTCGGCCCGAGAAGCCCGTAGATACCCTCGTGAAAGGTGTAAGAGAACGCATCAAGCGCCCTCTTACCCTTCCGGTATTCCTTGCTCAGCTGGTCCGCTCTGAGTTCCATGTCAGTCTCCTATTTCTGAAGCCATGCTGCAATCGTCTGATTAGCCGCTTCACAGACTTCCGTCATATTGCCCGCCTCATTTACAAATTCTTCCCAAGCTTTGGCTGCATCAAAATCAGGATTCAACCGCGACTGCTCTTCATCTGATTGAATAAACAGCTTATTTATCAGTCTTGAAAAAGACTCATCACATTTTCTTAATTCTCCGACTTGCTTTTCAGTAAAATCAAAGTGAATTCCTGATAATCTCATCCGGGGAATAGTCAATAAAGAATCTACCCTGTTGGCTATTAGTTCTCGGTTCTCACACCCTGTTAGCAGACATATAATTTCGGGATCGGAAAAGCAAAAGGAAAAGACACGAAACGCAAGGTTTTTCTGCTCAGAATTCACCGATATTCCATAAGACATCCGCGGATTATACTCATACATCTTTGGAGAGATTAAATAGTGTATCCACCCTTCCTTGAGAGATGTCTCATATTCATGAATATAAGCAAGAATGCCATCCGGAATTGACTCAGCATGACCACTATATATTAGTAACCCGGAAGAAAGATCCTCATATACTTTGTTTAAAAGGGACGAAAAATCTTTCATCCTCGTCATATCAATCACATTCTCATTCTCTTGCTTGTAGGGTAAGTGAGTTATATCGAAATATGAATATCCCAAAAGCCCGCAAAGTGTTTGTTCATTTATGAGATTTGTCACGATATAAAGGTTATTATCTCCAATAGTATCGTAGATTGTTCTTAAAGAGGCATATGTTCCATCAAATCCGCTGAAATAATCGGCGTATTTTTCACTTACTGAAATATAAATACCGGCATCTATTCCGTAATCCGGAGCCCCTCCGAAAACGGCTCTCGGTATAACATATGTTTTTCCGTTGAGTGTGACTGAATTCCATTCATCTGCAGTATATCTTTCCTTCAGAATCTGACCTTCTTCTGTTTCCAGACACTCATTCAATGGCAACAGATGTGCCTTAAGGAATTCATCACATGCAGTATCATATGTCCGCCAACTACTGGAAGTGATAATATCTATTGGTCCGAAAGTTTTCTCAAATGCATCAACCCATTCTTCATACTCGGTTCCCAATAACGGAACTCCCTTCTCATCAACCGGCTTAATAAATCGTATTTGACAATCATATCCTTTTTCATAAAGGATTCTGTTAATCTCGTTCTGATCCTTTTCCGGGATTCCCGGAAAAAAGAAATAGACAAATGTAATCGTTTGAGAAACCGGATAAGAATCTGTTTTTCCTTCCACATAGTATATCTCTTTCTCCTCCGAACGAGTATCCGTTGGTGAGATAACCGGTTGCCGCTCCGAATCAGCATTCTTACGGCACCCACATCCTAACGAGCAGAAAAGAAAAACAAAAAACAGAAAAAGAAAACCCTTTTGCATTATCACTGTCTCCATTTCTCAGCATTCTATTCCGGGAACCAAACAACCCCTTCTTTGTTTCCGTTCCAAAAATCCGTTTCTGTAATATACATGCGAGATGTCTCGCCCTTTTCCCCCACCTCGATTCCATAGTAACTGTTTCCAACCACAACACACAAGGGAAAATCTGTTCGTGTGAACGGAGATGTTTTCTGCGTCTTACCTGTTTTCTCGCTTAACGATACCCATCTACCATTCTTATCCGTCCCGACAATTCCATAATCAGACACAATCACACCGGTGATTATGTCCTCCGATTCCGCCACTTTCATACCCTCATAAGAATACAGCGCTAAACGATTAGAATCATTGATAATCCCATATGTATCATCAAAAAAGAAACAACTGACATTTGCCCACAATTCACAAACCTTTGTCAATTTTTTATCAGCAATAATATATTCATATATATCACGATGAGTATGTCTCAACTCTTCTTCTATTTGTATTTCTTCGCTTCCGTCCTCAACATTCACATATGGCTCCTGTCGATCTCTTCCCTGTACTAAGAAACGTAGTTTTCCCTCGCAATACTCAAATTCACATATGATCATGTCATAGTATTCATCTGTTTGAAAGATTACTTCTTCTTTTTCTCCCGAGAGCGGAATACGTAGGATTCCGACTTCCCTTTTTTCTTTAAGATTACCTGCTCTCCATTCTGTACCGCTTCCCTGTTTCTCCGTTTCAAAATACTCATAGGACAAGGTATAATCAACATATAAGGCTTCTTCTGTATAACAATACACAATCGGATACTCATATGGTTTAGAAAGACTTCTGACGAGTTCCATGTTGTTTCCTCTTCGATCTGTTCTATATAGGCTGTTCGAACCACCGGAATAATAGTATAAATAATCGCCAATAAAAGAAACCGGAAATGAATACTCAAAAGACACGCATCCTTCTTGTATCACATCTCCGGTTGATGAACATACTGCCCGCTTATGGTCACACGCGGGATTAAAACAAAAGAGTCCACCTTGTTCGGAAGTCGCATCAAAAAAGCACAACTGCCCCTTTTCATTAGGATACAAGACCATACCATCTGAGTATGTACTTAAATCACGCCATGAAATAGTATTTCCGGACTCTTTCGGAATCCTTTCTTTTTTTTTCTTACACGACAAAAATAATAAACACGCGAATGAAACAACAGCTATAAGAAGAACAAAATTATAAAGCCTTTTCATTATCGTTTCCCGTACATTAATTTGCTATCGTCGTTAAATCAGTAATTCCCGAAGTGATTCCTTGAAATGTACCATGATGGTCAGAAATCGTTTTGTAATAGATTTTATAAGCTTCCGTAATCTCAGTGGCATATATACTTGCGTAAGGTGAGGCGGAAATGGATGCACTCTCGTCGCCGAAATCTCCAGTATTCAAATTCATCCAATAAAAAGTGACTGAAACTTGCGACGTTGTATCAGTAGCTCCACTGGTCCAGGCCCTAGATTTCTTCTTATTTGTTGAAATCCAGTTCCCGGCAGTAAAGTATCTACTATTATTATTCACATAAAACGAGCCAGTAGTCTGATAATCTGCAAGTGCTACCGAAAGCGAAAACATTGATGCCATCACTAATGCTATAAGAACCTGTATTCTCTTTTTCATAAAAGGGGCCTCCTCGTATCTCAGTTATGTTTCTAATTTCTATGCTACTTTTTTAGTCGTATTTCATTATAGCATACGCATAAGCACAATGCAACTTATGATATACCTTTTTTCAGCAAGAATACCGGTTTCTGCGTCGTGAGCACCAGAAGGGTTTCTTCCGCCATATCTTCAGCGTCCTGAAGATTGTTCACGAAAGTGTTCAGATAAAGAACCAGACCCTTATAATACTCTTCGACGATCTCCGTCAGACCGTCCCAATCGCCTGCCAGAAAACGGTGGTAGCTACTTGCACCGTTATCCATTGACTCACCTGCTTTCCTCCGGGTTCCCGATTTGAAAGTTTTCAGGAATACCCTTTCGCTTATTAGTAGCATTTTCCGAAGAAAATTGCCGTATTTTTTTGTTTTTTTGTTTGTTCACCAAGTTATTACACAATCTGCCTAACAATATGGGCATTGGTTTATGCAGAATTACAGCAACATACACTTTTTCGCAGTTCTTTGCCATCAATAATGATAATCCGATAATCTGTTTTTTGGCAATGCCGTTATATCGTTCAAAAGGTTTGTTAACACATTTGATAAAAAGGAAACACTTCTCTGCTGCAAAATACATTGACAGTTTATCAGAGATAATAACAGAACCGGACTACGCCGGCTATACTGAAGGAACACTTGGCTTCAATCATATTTGACATCAGGGAGATTGCGGACAATCGAGAAAACACAGAAAAATCCTTGACTGTCACAGGAAACCATGATAACTTATTGTTGTAAACCAATTGACAAGCAGGAAAGGCACCCTGCGCTCCCATACGGGAACCTGATATGATGGATACGCCGCCCATCCAATGAATTTACAACGTAAGATAAAGAAGCACTCGCAGTATTGCGGGTGCTTCTCTTATCTATCAGGGTTTTTGGGAAGGTTTTCTCCGTTTACTCGTAGTATACCGGCTCGGCGGTCATCAGAAGGGCCGCAATCACATAAATCCAAATGCTCATTCCGGCAAATGCCACGAGCAGCACGGTAATAATCCGAACCAGAGTAGAATCGACTCCGAGGTACTCGGCGATGCCTCCGCAAACGCCGCAGATCTTTCTGTCATATCTGGATTTATAAAGTTTACGCATGGTATTCTGTACTCCTTTTGGATGTTTCCAAACCGGGGTGCTCGACCGGACGTTTCCGTTCGTTCACCGCAACCTTCTTTGAAGCGTCTCTCACATCCTTGATCTCAATCCGCTCCGCGTCCGCAAGGCGGATGGTCAGCTCATACCCGTAGATACGGATCTCAACCGGGTCTCCCATGGGCGCATGCTGCACCATCGTGACCTCCACGGTCGGGATCAGTCCCATATCAAGAAGATGCTGTCTGAGGGTTCCCTCGCCCCCTACGCTTACGACCATTGCGGTCTTTCCGATTGGCAGTTCCTTAAGATTCATACTGAATTCTCCTAAGAGTTTTCATGGCTATGTATAAAAACAGAGTTCTGATGTATTAAATTACAGCAATTCAGAAGAAAGGCATCCGTCCTTCATATGATAAATTCTATCGGCATATTCAGCCATATTTTTGTCATGTGTCACAAGAATTACAGTCTTTCCGCGACGATTGATTTCTTTCAGACACTCCATGATTAATACACCGTTATTACTATCCAAAGCACCTGTTGGTTCATCACATAAGATAGTATTTCCTTCTGCTAGAATTGCTCTCGCTATAGCACACCGTTGTTGCTCGCCTCCGGAAATGAGAGTCACTTTTTGATTAGCCAACGATTCTATTCCCAACAGTTCTAATGCTTCTTTGGTTTTTTTTCTTCTATCTGCTGCCGAAACTCCCGCCGCCAAGAGGGGAAGCTCAGCATTCTCATATACAGTATACTCTGTCATTAAGGCAAACTGCTGAAAAACAAAACCGATATGTTGGGCGCGGAAACGATTAAGTGCTCTTCCTGAAAGATTATGAACGGGAATATCATCATACCAATATTCACCGGAAGTAATCGAATCCATGCATCCAATCATATTCAACAGAGTAGATTTTCCTGAGCCTGAAGGCCCCATCACTGCAATAAACTCTCCTTGATTCACATTTAGATTTATATCTGACAATACATGGTTAACCAATTTCCCACTCGTATATTCTTTGCATAAACGTTGTAACCTAATCATTATATTTCCTCTCTTCTTTTTACACCAGGCTCTGGATACTACTTGCGGAATACCCGAATCATTTCTGCCGGCCTATCAGTTAGCAAGGCATATAACGGAAGAATAAATCCTATTATATTCATCATCAAAGTGGCGAAGACAACCAAAGGAATAACTTTAGTATGAAGTATGCCGGTTACGATGTTGCTGTTACTCATCCCCATAGTCTTTAATATCGTCAGCAAAAAAATACCAGCTATTGCAAACGCAATAACCATCGTAAATATCAACGACAAGGTATATACTCCGATAACTTGCCATCTGTCAACACCATTTGCATACCATATTCCGATTAATCTACGATAGTTTAAAGCCATAACTGTCTGGATACATGCCATCAAAAGAACTGTGACAATAATCACCATCCATACTGTCCTTGAAAGAAGTCTTACAATTCCTTTATTCTCCACATCAGCAACGCTGAAGGCATTAGACATGTAGGCTGAACTCATAACCCGATTTCCCTTTTCTTCCAGGAAAACGCATGCTCTGCGCTTAATTGCCACATCTTTTTTATCTGTAACAAAAACAAAACTATGGTTTGGCATTCTATCAACTGATGAAAAACACAGTATTTTCTGATCAACGGATTGCCTTGTCTCTCGAATCTGCCCTTTATATGAATCTAAATTAAGCAACCAATTGCTTCCTGCCTCTAATCGCCCACAAACCAATCCTTCACAGCTTTCCCCAAAAGAATTCTCCCAAGAAACCTTCTCTCCGATATCAGCAATCATAACATCATTTCCCAATAACAAATAGCGTACATTTTTATCAAGTTCTTTAGGTAATTCCCCTTCTACTATTGATAACTTTATCAAATCTTTCAGTTCACTCGAGATACATATGGAAGATATCGTCTTATTAGCAAAACGGAAACCATCTTCATAATATGTTCCAAATGCGACGACTCCTTCCACAGTGCACTCCGGTAAATCAGTAAATTGACGCCCGTCTGTATAAACCAGTAGAACATTATCACTATCTACACCCATTATTTGCTCACATGATTCCACACGGTATTCCATAGCACATCGAAAGAACTGCATTGTTCCAATCAAAAGCATGCTCAAAACCATCATGACAATAACCGAAAAATACTGTTTACGATTTGACGTAAAATGTGTTGCAGCATAATTCAAAACAAATCTCATGATAGCATCACCTCATCAACAAATCTCGTGGCTGAATTCTTTTAAACATTATTAGAAAACGTACGAAAAGAAACAGTAACAATATCACAAAGCTCAATAGACATATCAGTGCTAATGAAAGAAAATTATCCGCCCGGATTGCCATATCACTATTGCATAGAATCATAATTCCTTCTACTGAAAAAACACATACTAAAGAATAAAAAAAGAGTTTACAAATATCCGTAATTAACAATCTGCATAAACTTCTTCCGCGAATTCCAAACACCTTTCTTATAGAAAGTTCAGACTGTCTAGTGGTATAATAGAATGAACTCACTACAAACAGATTGATAGCAGAAAAAACAACAATTGAGAAAACAACTACTACCAGTGGTTTGTGAAGTGCCCTTGACTCTTCCGCTTCGGAATGATAAGCAAAAAACTTATTCATAGTGGCTAGACCGTTTTCTGCTAATCCCATTTTTAGTTTTTCTACATCAGGAAACCCTTTGTCATCATCAGAATAAAATGATAATTCGATATCCCCTATAGAACGAGCATTCCTGTTTATATTGTTTTCAATAGACGCCATTGCTTGTTTCGAACAAAACGGAAGAAAAATAATAATTGTTTCGTCTATACCCCCGGTTAGATAATTATCAAGAACACCTTGTATTTTATACTCTAAGGAATCGATAAGAAGCACATTACAATTGCCCTTTTTTACGACGTAAGGTTCCCATGATTCTCCAATCCATATAAGACCTGCAAAACCATCTGTTCCTTCTATCTCCCATGTTCCGCTCTTCAATTTGTGCGGTCGGGATGATACTTCCATTATACCAATCGCTCGTCTGTCGTCAGCAGAATCACCAATCGGAAGCAGCATGGCGATTTCCTTGTGTCCCGGCATATTTGAAAGAAGCCCAAGAAGACTGTCAAGATTTATTCGTTCTATATCATTCGGAGTAAAATATGACAACAATCCATTTTCATTTGAGATTTTACTGATATCAGAACTATACACCCAATAGGATCGGCTGTTCTGAAAAGAAGTCGATTTTTGCGAAGGCAAAAACAGAGAAACTATAGAAAATGTGTGAAAAGACACTATCATTCCGAGAGCGATTCCTATAATCATCAATACTTCTGAGAGTTTATAACGTAAACGAAGCATTCTTTTTTCTCCAATTTACGGCCGGCATAATATGCCGGCCGTATAACAAAAAGTGTCAGTCATCATAATCATATAGGTCGTAATTCTGTTCGCCACCATATTCAGGTATGCTTACATGAAGCTTAACCCCATATGTCATCCAACACATGCTGTCAGTATAATGAAACACTCTTGTTGTATAATTATCAAACGAAACTTGTGAAAGTAAACTTCCGTTGCTGACCTTCGTTAGCGTACATGTAGGAAGCGTACTTAGCAATGCATTCATTTCATTTCCAGTAGCCAGGCCAAAATACTCACGATAGAAATAAAACATCCCTTCACATCTATCCCACCACGATGCGCCGTTTACCTGATAAGCCATCATGGTAAAGGGTTCAATGTATCCGTCCTGAAGAGTTGCATTCTCATAACGATATGATGGTCCGTCGGCTAAAGCAACCCCAAATCCCAAAGACAATGTAATAAAGATAAAACACATAATAATACAACTCTTTTTCTTCATCTTGATTTCCCTCCTTTTTCCCAAAAATCTTAGTGACAGTCCAACAGTATTATCATTATAACTGTTTGGTAAGTTTAGTGTCAAGCAAGAATACAAACTTTTGCTCATCTATTCTTCAAAAAAACGGGGCTGTCATGGCGACAGCCCCTTACTCTATCATGGTTCCCGGGATGGATATCTGTTTACTCGAAATATACCGGCTCGGCGGTCATCAGAAGGGCCGCAATCACATAAATCCAAATGCTCATTCCGGCAAATGCCACGAGCAGCACGGTAATAATCCGAACCAGAGTAGAATCGACTCCGAGGTACTCGGCGATGCCTCCGCAAACGCCGCAGATCTTTCTGTCATATCTGGATTTATAAAGTTTACGCATGGTATTCTGTACTCCTTTTGGATGTTTTATTGTCCCTTCGGACAATCATAGAATACCATGCGCGGATGAAAGAGTCTTTTCGGAAAGATTAAAGTTTCATTAAAAAACCGGCTTAACCATATCATTTTCCGCCGGAAAGGAAAACCTAAGCCACATAATACTGCGCCTGCGCGTGGAACATCTCCGCGTAGATGCCGCCGGGAATCGCAACGAGCTCGTCATGCGTGCCGTATTCCTTAATCGTACCGTCACTGAAGACGGCAATCCGGTCACAGAATTTACAGCTGCTTAAACGGTGCGAGATATAAATCGCAGACTTGTTTCCGACAAGGGTGTCGAATTTGCGGTAGATGTCATACTCCGCCATCGGGTCAAGCGCCGCCGTAGGCTCGTCGAGGATGACAACCGGCGCGTTCCGGTAGAGCGCGCGGCTGATAGCCGTCTTCTGCCGCTGTCCGCCGGAGAGCTCGGTTCCCTTCTCGTCGAAGCTCTTATATAACGTCGTATCAAGCCCGTTCGGAAGCTTCGATACATCCTCCGAAAGTCCGGACAGTTCAAGCGTCTCCCTTACCTTTTCGTCACGCTTTTCGGGATCGCCTGCAGCATAGTCGACATTACCCATCTCGATATTCTCCCTTAAGGAAAATGCGAAGATGCTGAAGTCCTGGAACACCACCGAAAACAGCTTTCGGTACTCTTCTTCGGAGTATTCGCGGATGTCAACGCCGTCCACATAGATGGCTCCCTCGGTCACGTCATATAACCTGCACAAAAGCTTGATGAATGTTGTCTTACCGGCTCCGTTCAGCCCGACAACCGAAAGATGCTCGTTCGGACGGATGGTGATGTTCACATGCTTAAGCGTAAACTCCTCCGCGCGCGGATACTTGAAGCTCACGTCGCGGAATTCAATCGTATGCTCACCAATTCCGACCGGTTTGTCGCCCTTAACGGCCGTATCCGGATAGTCGAGGAATTCGAGGAACTTGTAAGCGTAGTTACATTTTTCGGAAACCTGCTGAAGGTTGCTGCCGATTCCCATAAGACTCTGGTAAAGGCTTGACGCGGCCGAAACAGAGAGCGTGAATTCGCCGACCGTGATCTTCTTACGGAGCACCCGAAGGCCCATATAGAAGTAGCTGACGCCGTCACGGAGTGCGTTCGCGATGTTGCTTCCGACGGTGTTCTTAAGCTGTCTTCTTGCCTGCTCTCCCCACAGATTCACTTGCTCCATGCCAAGAAAACGGCCCTTTTCGCACATCATCTCGGAGCTGTCGTAAAGGCGGATATCCTTGCCGTAGCAAAATTCGGCGAGCTCGTAAAGAACATAACTGAAGATTCGGTTTGATTTCGCGAGTTTCAGGAAGAACTCGGTGTTGATAAGCTGGTTTCGGTAATTGAAGTAGCATACCGCGCCCATCAAAACAATCTGGATCGGCAGAAGTAACGGACAATACAGAGCGATTACCGTAACCGATGCGGCCATGAGTAACAGGTTATAAACCACATAGTATAACCGATCAAGAATCGATACCACGCCGCCGCTGTACCAGCTGATTCCTTCCTTGGCCTGATTCTGTTTATCAAGCACCTTCGGGTCCTCGGTGTACGAAAAATCCATGCCCATCGACTTTGCGGAAAGCATTTCCGACAGCCGCGCGTCGAACACCTGGGAATAAACATTCCGCGTGGAGTCTGCGATATTGATGAGAACGGATGACAACAGCTCAGCGGTAACCGTAATGCCTGCATAAAGCACGATGTTACGGATATGTGCGTCCGCATCTGCGCCGCCGATGACGGCCATCAGCTCGTCCACGAGGAGCTTCGGAAGGAGCAATACCTTTAACTGCCCGAGAACATCTCCGAGGAAACGGATCCCATAGAACAGGAACAGTGAGGGCTTCTCCCGAAAGGCAAATGCGATCATATATTTTAACGTTTTCTTCGTGACTCCCCTGGCGGTTGCGCTCTGTTCGCTCCCGAGCGCCTGCTCGAGTTCGCTTTTCTTACGCTTCTTTACTTTCTTCGCCATCTTCTTCCCCTCCTTCCACATAGTACTGTGCCTGAACACGGAACATTTCGGCATAAGCGCCGTCTGCCGCAAGCAGGCTTTCGTGCGTTCCGTATTCGACCATCTCGCCGTCCTTAAACATTGCGACCGCGTCGCAGAAGCCGGTCGAGCTTAACCGGTGGCTGATATAGACGGCGGTCTTTCCGCCGATCAGATTGTCGAAATCCTGATAAAGTTTGGCTTCGGCAAGCGCGTCGAGCGCTGCGGTCGGCTCGTCAAGCACGACAACCGGTGCGTCTTTATAAAGCGCTCTTGCAAGCGCAAGCTTTTGCTTTTCGCCGCCCGAGAGGTCGATACCGTCGTCGAAGATAATCTTTAACAGTTCGGTATCAATCCCCTTCGGAAGGCTGTCAAGCTTCTCCGAAAGCCCGGCGTCGCGAAGACTCTTCTCCGCTCTTACGCGGTCCGTTGCTTCCTTCGTGTCCATCGACACATTTTCCGCAAACGGATACGCGAAGATGTTCACGTCCTGGAATACCGGCGAGAAAACCTTATAGTACTCGCTCCGCTTGTATGTGCGGATGTCCGTGCCGTTTAAGAGAATGCGGCCCTCGGTCGGTTCGTAAAGCCTCAGAAGCAGTTTAATAAACGTTGACTTCCCGGCGCCGTTCAACCCGACCACGGCGAGCCGCTCCCCTGCCTTTAGGGTGACATTCATGTTCTTGAGCGCGTACTTCTCGGCCTTTGGATAACGGAAGCTGACATTTTCAAAAGTAAATTCATAACGGTCGTATTTCGGGACTTCCTTAAGCCCCTCTTCCGCTCCGTCGTCAATCTCAAGGAAGCTTCTCCAGTCGTCCACTTCGCGGCTTCTTGCAAGCATCGCCACCAGCCCGTCGAACAGGGAGATGATCTGTGAGAAGAAGGTTGCTGCCGAGCCGAGATACAGTGTGAAATTACCGATGGTCATGCCCTTTTTGATGACCGCGTACACAAGCCATGCGTAAAGTGCGCACTGGCTTAAAAACCAAAGCACGTTGCCGGCCTGTCCGGTGTACCACCAAAGGAGCTGGTTCTTACGTTCGGCTTCGATTCGCGTTTTGTTGAGCTCCCGCATTTTCCCGACAAGTCGGTTCTTAAGTCCGAATGCGCGGATGTCCTTTGCGGTCTTGAAATCGGTTGTCACATTTTCCATATAGTTGCGCTTGCGCCACCAGGTCGCGAGCGGGTCCCAGATGGTCTTCTTCGTGTAGCGGTTCGTCCGGTTTTTGATGAAGAAATTGGCAAATGCGAGCACAATCATGCCGAGCATGATCCATACGTTCATCGTGCCCATGATGGCGAGACCGAATATAACGACGAACAGCGTCGTCACGGAATACTCAATCTGATGCATCATGCCCTCGACGCCTTCGCTGTTGTTTCCGACGGCGTTTCCGGCCTTCTGGTAGCAGTCCATGACGTCGGTGTCCTCAAGGTATTCGAACTTCATCGTCATAACCTTGTAGTTCTTCTCGACCATCATCTTAAGGCGTGCTGCGATGTAGCGCCACCAGATCTGGCTGTCGGTGTAGGATTTGAGGATGGTCGAGGCGCACTGCGTCATGAAGACAAATGCCATCATCCTTATCAGATCTTCGACCGGTGCTTCCCTCGTCACCATATCCAGCACAAACTTCGCGATGAAGTTCCACAGATACCGCATGGCCACCGTGGAAACCGCAGCGAGAAGAATCAGCCACGGCAGTCTCCTCTCCATGCGTGCCATGTTGACAAATATGTACTTCACATTGGACCAAAGACCGTGCTCCCGGTGGTAGCGGTTTTCGGGTTCCTTTTCCTCGCCTTTTTTCTTTCTGCGGTCTTTGAGTTCCTTTTTCTCCGCTTTGCTTTTCTTTCTTTGTGTTTCTTTTTCTTCGATGTTTTTCATTCTCCGCACCCTTTATGTTCCTTCGTAAGTTGCGCAGCGGTCACATTTTCCGCGGCGCCTTCTATCCCTCACACAAACTACGGCATTTTCTCAATCCATGCTTCCTGGCGGTTGTTAATCTGAATCGAGTACGAGCCCTGGGAATTGACGTACGAATCGAGAAGGGCCAGCACTCCGAGCAAAAGGCCGCTTCTTGTTTTCTCAATTCCGTAAACCAGCTCGCTCTTTCCGTTTTCTTTCATAACACGGACACAGTAAACCGCCGGCTCATGCTTTCCGAGCTTGTTACACATTGTTTCGAGCATGGCCTCAACTTTTTCTTTCGGAACGCCTGTGGCTTTGGAAATTGCTTCCGCCCCGATCATCGCCGAGGAATCCAATGTGTAGAGGTACAGAAGAGCCTTTGCGCTTCCCGGATCGGCAAGAAGCTGAAGCATCGGCTGCAGCGTGCCGATTGTATCAAACCATTTCAGGAATCCTTCCTTTTCATCGGGTTCTTTCAGCGCCACATAGAATTGCTTATTCTTGTTTAAGCGCATATAGCTGAACCCGCCGTGAAATACGAGCGCGCTTGCAAGATCCGAATCCTTATCGACCTGCGGGCGGTCATAATAATGTATATTATCCGACCACGCCGAGATTTGAAACGCCCACATCAAACGGAAAAGTTTTTCCATATAATCCTTTTGATGTTCTTCATGGCTTCCTTCTTTCTTCCAAATGGCGGTCAGCTCCCGAACGAGCTGTTCCTCCACACCCGCATTCCGCTCTTCCCTTCCGTACAGGTAATCAATGGAGACATGGAACAGATCCGCAATCCTCGGAATCAGGTCGCCTTCCGGAAAGCTTCCGTTCTCCCATTTGGAAACTGCCTGGGCACTTACGCCGAACTTCGATGCAAGCTGTTCCTGGGTAAGTCCCGCTTCTTTTCTTAAGGTCTGTAGTGTTGTGGCAAATGACATGGCTTTAACCTCCTTTATGATGACCGGACCGGTTGTAATCC
>CAMYYF010000024.1:0-15290 GCA_947303375.1 uncultured Lachnospiraceae bacterium | reverse complement strand
CCGCTGTCTACGTCTTCTTTCACTTCCAGTTCATAATAGTTTAAAGTCACCGGGAGAATCACTATGCTCGCAAGAAAAGCAGCCACAGCCGTAATTACATACTCTTTTTTGCGCTTTCCCATAAAAAGCAGGACGAGAACGATTACTGCCGCTATCATAAAGATTAACGAGTTCTTTCTGACAAATACCGAAACCGCCGTAAATACAACCGATAAGATAATATTCAAAACAGGAACGCCTTTTTTTCTTTCAAGCCTGCATAAGAAATAAGCGGCTGCCGACATTGTGGCAAGGGATGGTATCTCTCCGTATATAAAAGACGAATACATGATAAAAGGCAGGTTAAAAATCGAGAGATAAAGAAATGCCGCAGCTACTTTTTTGCTCCGCCATATTTCTTTTACGGTCAGATATCCGAAGGTTATCGTAACGCAGTTTAATGCGACATAAAAAATCTTTACCATATTGTGCGGTGAGAAATTAAACGGTATAAATTTAATTATTTTTATGATACCTGCGAGAAGCACGGTAAGCCCGATCTGCTGCGGATAAAACGATAAATACGAATCGGGATTGCCGATAAAAGACAAATCCTTTTCGGACAGTTGCAAAGCCATATTGTAAACGCTGGCGGAATCTCCGCCGGGCGCACTTCGTCCGAACAATACAAGTACTGTTCCCATTATTGCATGAAAACCAATTACCAACAAGAAGAACGTTTCTATATGCCACTCCGATACCGTCTGAAAAAGAAAATATCCAAGAGCAAAGAAAACAACGAGAGAAATAATTACGGGAATTATTTTCTCCCCTTCAATAATCATTTTCTGTTCAGACATATTGTTTGCAACTGCGGTTTTTAAAAGCGCGGAAATTAAAAGCAAACCGGAAAAAAGAACCGACAATGCCGACAGAATTACAAGAAAAACATATTGAACTGTAACTTTCTTTTTCTTATTCATTTTCCTTACTCTTTCCGGTAATAATCAGAATCAAAAACGGTACCGTAATCATTACGGGAAAAATATATCTTAACTGGACCGTAGGTCCGAAAAACATTGTAGCATAATAACCTGCTGTCAGTGCGATAATCGCAACCGCTCCAAAGTTTTTCCTTCTAAAAGAAACAATAAGCGCCACAATATAAATCCAGAGATAAATTCCCGGAATAAAAATATATTTAAGAACGGGTATTTTTAAGTATGCATTATTATCGGCAAATTCATCCAGGAGACTTCTTAATTTCTGTAACTTCGGAGCCTCAAAAAAGCCTCTTTCATAAAGCGAATTTTCCCACTTTGTCTGAACGTATCCGTGACCTTTTACTTCGTCGGGATCATTTACATACGCATGTGATTCATCTCCGATATCGATAAAGCCCGCGTTCTGTGCGATAAATGCATTTATATAATCACCGGGGTATTTTATGAATAATTTTAAATAGGTTTTTGCAAATTCCGAAGTCTTGTTTACCACAACCCATGTGTTGGTATTTCTTTTTACAGGATCGGAAATATCCTGTCTGTAAAGCTTTGCTCCGTCATTTATTATAAATTCGTTTATAAGTGCCTTTGAGGCCTCATCCATTGTATTGTCGTCTTCTGCCTTAACACCTGCACCCGCATGATAAACATAGGTCCTGGCAAGCTGCTGGATGGGCACGCTTAACATCTCTCTTTTGTCTCCCTGAACGGCGTTAAGCGATTTGGATATAACAAAGAGACCAAGAATAGAAATCATAAAAGAAGCCAATATTCCGACTGCAACAAATCCGTATTTTTTTATATATGTTTTCTTTTTATCTTTCTCTTCTTTTATGATTTTTATGATAAAAATAATCAGGCATACCGCAAACGCAAATCCGAAAGCGTAAATGCCGTTGTTTCTGAAAAGCACACACAAAATCAGTGATACAAAAAGCAGCACTGAATTAAGAATACAGTTTTTCTTCGTGGAGAAAATAAGTTCAGACAAAGCAATCACAGACAGAAGGAAAAATATCGAAAAAGGAATATCCTTCGTCACGCTGACTGCCATAAAACCGTTAAAAGGAAATACCGCAAGGATGATTAATATTACGACGGACAGTATACGAAATCCTCTTTTATAAACGCAGAAAATACCATACGAAAAGACTGCCGAAAGAAGGAGCATCTGTGCTAAAACACAAAGTGCTATTCCGGCATTAAGACTGTTAAAAAGGCCCTGCCCCACTAAGAGCGCAGCCTTAATCATCAGCGTATGAAAAAGCGGATGATGTTCGTTATATTCTTCGGTGAAAATCTGTCCTATCTGAATATAGGAATCGTATGCGAGAATTCCGGGATAATATGCAAGAAAATACGGAATATATGCAAGGAATAATACAGCTAAGGATACAAAGAATATCCCTAAACATTTGGAGGCCTTTGCAGAATCGGTATCTGCTGCCCCGGCCTTAAATAATCCTTTATCTAATAATAATTTTATTGCGAAATTAATACCAACGCCCAGAATAATTCCCGCTATCAGGGATACGGGAACAACTTTTAAGAAAAATCCGAATGACCACGTGAGATTTTGGAAAACAGTCAGTGTTCTTGTAACAAAGGTCAAAAAAACAAATATCACACCCATTATACAGAATGCGATATTGTCTTTTATTATTGTTTTACACTTTCTATTTTTTTCAGTCATTCTTTAAAGCGATTCGTGGAAAGTTCTTGAAATAACATCTAGCTGCTGTTCTTTAGTAAGTTTAATGAAGTTAACTGCGTAACCTGATACACGAATTGTAAGCTGAGGATACTTTTCGGGATTCTCCATAGCATCAAGAAGTGTCTCGCGGTTAAGCACGTTTACATTCAGATGGTGGCCACCCTTGGTTGTATAGCCGTCGAGAAGCGAAATAAGGTTTTCAATCTGTGATTCGCTTGCATCGGGTGCAACATATACTTTATCAACTTCTTCGTTGATGCAGTCTCCGTCAACAACCTTGTTAGCCTTGTCAATGTATGTAAAGTTTTCATCATCCTTGCCGAGTGCCGAAGGAATGATGGAGAATGTATTTGAAATACCGTCCTGTGCATCCTTGAAAGGAAGCTTTGCAACAGATGCGAGTGATGCAACTGCACCTGAGGAATCTCTGCCGTACATGGGGTTGGCACCGGGTGCGAAAGGAGCGCCCTTGGGACGTCCGTCGGGTGTGGCACCTGTGTTCTTGCCGTATACGACATTGGATGTAATCGTAAGTACCGATGTGGTAGGTACCGAATTACGATATGTCTGATGTGAACGAACCATGTTCATAAAGCTTGAAACGATTTCTTTTGCAATCGAGTCTACACGGTCATCATCATTACCGTACTTGGGATAATCGCCTGTGATCTTAAAATCAACGATGATATCGTCATCATCTCTGATGGGCTCAACCTTGGCATACTTGATGGCGGATAACGAGTCTGTAACAACTGAAAGACCAGCAATACCCGTTGCGAAAATTCTTGTTACGTCTCTGTCGTGAAGTGCCATCTGAGCACGTTCATAATTATATTTATCATGCATGTAATGAATGATATTAAGCGTATTTACATAGATACCTGCGAGCCACTCCATCATAAATGTGAAGGAATCCATTACGGTATCATAATCAAGCACATCGCCCTGATATCTTCTTAAAGCGATAGGTCCGACCTGCTTTTTGGTAATCTCATCCACACCACCGTTAAGTGAATAAAGAAGGCATTTTGCAAGGTTTGCTCTCGCACCGAAGAACTGCATTTCCTTGCCGAGCTTCATGGATGATACGCAGCATGCGATAGCGTAATCGTCGCCCTTTGTAACACGCATTAAATCATCGTTCTCATACTGAATTGCAGAAGTCTTAATAGACATCTTAGCACAGTATTTCTTGAAAGGCTCAGGAAGTCTCTTGGACCAGAGAATTGTAAGGTTGGGCTCGGGAGCCGGTCCTAAATTCTCAAGTGTGTGAAGATATCTGTAAGACATCTTTGTTACCATATGACGTCCGTCGATACCCACGCCGCCGATGGATTCGGTAGCCCAGATGGGATCGCCCGAGAAAAGCTCGTTGTACTTGGGAGTTCTTGCAAACTTGACGATACGAAGCTTCATTATGAAGTGGTCTACCATCTCCTGAATCTGACGCTCTGAGAATGTACCGTTTGCAAGGTCTCTTGAAGCATAAATATCAAGGAATGTAGTCGTACGTCCGACACTCATTGCAGCACCGTTCTGCTCTTTTATGGCCGATAAATATCCGAAATAAATAGCCTGGATGGCTTCTTTTACATTGGTCGCAGGACGTGAAATATCACAGCCGTAGGATTCTGCGAGCTTCTTCATAAGCTCAAGCGCTCTTACCTGCTCCGTGAGTTCTTCCCTGGTTCTTATAACCTCGTCATTCATTACCTTTCCGCAGGTATGTTTCTGACGAAGCTTGTCTTCTATGAGAATATCGATTCCGTAAAGTGCGATACGTCTGTAGTCACCGATGATACGTCCTCTGCCGTATGCATCGGGAAGGCCTGTGATGATATGTGATGAACGGCAGGCTCTCATCTCTGTCGTATATGCGTCAAAACATCCGGCATTGTGTGTTTTTCTGTAGTATGTGAAGAAATCTTTTACTTCGGGATCAATCTCGTAGCCGTGCTCAGCTAATGCCTGCTCAGCCATTCTGATACCGCCGAAAGGATGAAGAGGTCTTTTAAAAGGTTCGTCGGTCTGAAGGCCCACGATCTGCTCTTTGTCTTTGTCCAGATATCCGGGCTCGTGTGACATAATCATGGATACGGTTCTTGTATCCATATTGACTGCGCCGCCCTTTTCTCTTTCCTCTTTGGAAAGCTGCATTACCTGGTCCCATAACGCAAGCGTATTCTTGGTCGCGGGTTCAAGGAAGCTCTCGTCACCATCGTAAGGAACGTAATTTTCCTGAATGAAATCTCTTACGTTAATTTCAGTCTGCCATTTGTTTCCTTTAAAATCTCTCCACTGCGGAATCATTGCACTTCTCCACTTTCTTAAAAATTCTTCATAAAAACAATTTGTTCAGTTAATTTTAGGGTAATAAAAGTATATGATTATCAGACATAATTCATTAAAGCATTTTAATTATAAAAATTCAAGTGCATTTTTAACATTTATACACAATATAATGTGTTATTTTTCTATCACACCACAATTTAATGTGCTTTTTGTAAAATGTCACGATAAAATGCCCATTTAACGCTTTTCTTTGAACATTTTGTCTAATAAAAGAGGCGTACCAAACGGCACGCCTCAGATTTTTTTACTTATAAACCTGTAAAAGGTATATTAACGGTGAATTCCAGTAGATTGTAATTTCGTTGATTGAGTAAGCCGAATCGTTGTCGCAGTAGCAGCTTCCTCCGACTTTCTTTGAAAGAACCTTAATAGCATAAGGATCTGCAGGAGAAGAGTTCGGACCTCCTACTAACATACCGGGCATTGCCTTTCCGATAGCCTGTGAAGGTCTGTGATGAGGATGTTCTGCAGCATGCTCTCCGTATCCCGTTACATAGCTGTATGCCACTGCATTTACACCGAGAAGATAATCTATCTGGTATCTTGCATATTCGTTGTATGTTTCATCGCCTGTCATGTTGTACATCATTCTGTAAAGAATACCGTTGTTGGCGATGGTCATATTACTTCCCCAAGGATAAATTCTTAATGATGAGAAGTAAGGATCCGTGGTCGAATTCTCAAGTGCTGTCTCTGCGAAAAGTTTCATCTTCTCCGAGAACTTCATTCTTACATAATCCACATCTGACATCGAAGCATATATTTCCTGGATACTTCTTGTGTCGCCTTCAGGAAGATTGAATTCCACGGGTGTTTCCATATATCCTTTTGCCTTAAGGAAATCATACATAGCGTATGTTCCCATATCAGCCCATCCGAGACCGCCCTTGAAGGTCTTGTCGGTAAGTTCTCTTATCTTTGTAAGATAAGCCTGATCGTTTGTTACAAGGTAAAGTTCAACTGCTGCCCAAACGAACTCGTCCGTGTTGTCACCGTCGGGATATTCTCCTGTTACAACACCTTCAGGATTAATAAATCCTGTCTTGTCGTTTTCTGCGTTTTCTTCCATGTAAGCATATGCTTTTACAGCTGCCTCGCTGCACTTAGAAGCAAATGCCGCATCATACTGTCTGTAAATCTTTCCTGCCTTTGCCATTACTGCCGCAAAGTCGCCTGTAGCTGTCGTGGAGATAGGGCAAACAACAAGTTCTTCTTTTTCATTCTGAGGCATTACGACGTCAGGGAACTGCTCGCATGTAACCTTATGATATACACCGCCGTTTTCAGCCTGCATCTTTAGCATCCATTCAAGCTCGTATCTTGCTTCATCAAGGATATCCGGAACGCCGTTTCCGCTCTCGGGAATATCGTAATTGTCTCCCCTCGAAGCAGAGCAGTCTTCATATGTCATGAAAAGATCGGCAATTGTCTTTGCACCTGCAACAACGTATCTTCCGTAGTCGCCCGCATCATGCCATCCGCCTGTTACATCGATATAATCATTTGTACCGTAAATCTTTGCTTCGGTATTGTGACATTCGGGATGAGCAAAAACATCTGCAAGTTCTTTGGTTGTCTCGCATCCGCAACGCTGCAAGTAAAGCATTCTTACCGTTGCTTTAGCAACATCGTCAAATACATTGTCATTAATTTCGAAAGTGTAGGAATTATCAAGTCCGTCTACAGAAACATAATACTTTCCTGCAGCAGTGAAATCCGAGAAATCTCCGGTATATGTATCGCCGTCACCGTTCTTTGATATCACGCGCTCGTCAGCGAAAGTTCCTTCGTAAACAACCTCTCCTGTTTCAGCATCGCAAATACTGAAGGCTGTTACCTTTTCGCCTGTTGTGGCAACCACTTTCTTATTATCATTCGGCTTGTATCCGACCTGGTTAATCTTAAGTGCCAGAGGCTTCTCTTCTTCCTTGGGAGCCTTTGCGTTACTTGCATCAACGAGAGTTAAATTGAAATCGTCTATATAAACCTTATGTGATGTGTTGTCCATACCGTCAAACCTTCCGAGGTTAAAACAAAATCTCGGCATATCGTCATTTTCTTCTTCCATGGTGAATGTCGCGGAAATTCTTTTAGGCTCGGGTCCGATTTCCACCGCATACTCTTTATAATATGCGTGATAGTCTCCGCCGTTAATCTGGAATCTCCACTCAAATGCTCTGTCGATATCACTTCTTATCGTAAAAGAACACTCATACACGCCACCCTGATTGAGTTCGAAACCATCTCTGGAAACCTGTGTCGAATAGTCTAACGTACCGGTCTTTGAGATATCCACAACCATCTCTCCGTTCTCGGTATAAAGTTCGAAAAGACCGCCGTTTGAATATGTGCCCCATTCGAATGCTTCACCGTCTTCGAAATGATCGTCTATCAAAGTCTTGCCGTTAAAAAGTCCGTCTCCCCAGTTTACTTCGGGTAATGTCCAGTCACCTGCGCCGCTTCCTGCGGGTTCATCAACCACAACCGGTTCCGGCTCGGTATTGCCGGGTTCTGTCGCAGGATCTGTCGGTGTTTTTCCCGTGTTGCAGGCCGCAACGGAAAGAACCATAAGTCCCGATAATAAAATGGATAAAATTTTGCGTTTCATTGTAACTCCTCTTTATATTTTATTTTCCTGTTCTGACGCAGTTTCTGCCTTCGGATTTAGCCTTGTACAAAGCTTTGTCCATTCGCTCGAAAGCATCGTCAAAATTATCTTCTTTTTTAATCTCGGTCAGACCGGCGCTTGTGGTAATGCTTCCGGCTACTTCGAATTCGGCTTCGGATACTTTTATGCGGATTTCCTCGGCATACTGTTCTGCCTTGGCTTCGTCGGCATCATAGCAGACCGCCACGAATTCCTCGCCGCCCCATCTTCCGATAACGGAATTTTTATCTTTGAAATACTGTCTGATAATATATACAAAATGCTTGAGTGTGATATCACCTACCGCATGACCGAACTTGTCGTTTATGCGCTTAAAGAAGTCGATGTCGAACATCATTATGGAAATATTTCTGTCGGTCCGTGAAACTATTTCGATGGCGTTTCGAACTTCGGTTTCGATTCTTCCGTGATTGAATACGTCGGTCAGAGTATCCTTGGAAGCAAGCTCCTCATACTTTTTAAGCGTGGACATAAGCTGAACCGAATCTTCGTGTATATCCTGCACCATGAAGACATATCTGAAGTCTTCTTCCTTGTTTAGCGTCTCGGAACGTGAGAAAATAAGCTTAACCCAGATATATTTTCCTTCAAGATTCTGCATGAGGCAGTCAAAGGAAGACGTGCGTCCGGGTAAAAGATTTTTCTTTAAATACTCGGGATCCGTCCTCTCCAAAAACATCGGCTGGTCATCGGGCCAGATCATATTGACGATCATCATTCTCCAGTCGGTATATTTAACTTCCGAATGCATGGTCTCGTCTGAGATTTCGGTGATGCTTATGCTGCTCGTCGAATCTTTTATGAGGTCCACATACATGGAGAAAAGATATGTATTCTGGATGGTCGTCACCTTTTCGTTGGTAAGGAAATCCTTCATGTATTCGCTGTTGTCGAGCTCATCGAGAATAATCAGATAATAGTTTTCCTCAACGGGATAAATCGTCATCTGAACGGCATGAAGCACACCGTTGTCGTCAATCTTTAATCTCTTGCTGTACTTGCCCGAAAACTTGCCGAATGTGGGTATAAATACCTGATAGTCTTCGGTAACCTTGTCCATGGTTCCGTTTAAATGAAACCAGAGTTTTTCAATCAGACTCTTGTAACTGCCTTCTTCGTCGATAAAGTCCGCAAACATGCCTCTTTTAACAACGGTTTTGTAAGTGTCCGTTTTGGCATCCACCAGAAGAAGCGCATCAATGTTTCCCTTGATAAACTGAACAATGTCTTCCACGGTATAATCCGTAATGTTCTTTCCCATAATACATATCCCCCTTATTATCCGCTTAAAGGCTCTTCCATCTTCCTTTAACGAATGTTTTAGAATATTCGGTTTTATTTACAAAGAACGAATCCCTTGCTCCTTAAGCTGTTTTCAACCTCGGGAATGTCGTGGGTGTGAAATACCATGATGGGCGCGCCGCTCTCTCTGTTAAAAGAAAGATAAAGGTAATCCACGCTGATATTCGCATCATCCAGTGCTTTAAGCAATTTCTGTAAGTTTCCGACTTCATCCATGATTTCCACGGCGATAACGTCCGTGAGCTTGCAGATGATTCCGGCTTCGGACAAAACCTTTACCGCACCAAAGGGATCGCTTACAACCATTCTGACAATACCGTATTCGGCGGAATCGTTGGTGACGGATCCTAAAATATTGATATTTTCTTTGGCAAGAAGGCTGGTGATTTCAAGCATTTTGCCCTTTACGTTTTCTGCATAAATCGATACCTGTTTTAACATCTTTAAGTCCTTTCAAATGAGTCTTTTCTATCGACAAATACTGATTATTTGTTTATACTCATAAAAGATATATTTTTAATCTATATCCACAAGCAGAATTTTATCAAAAAACAAGAAAAAAGGCAATTGAATTGCCTATTTTAAAAATTTTGGGAGAACCATAAAAATGATGGATAAAAATGCAAAAATATACGTGGCCGGCCACAAAGGAATGGTTGGAAGCGCCATTGTCCGTGCATTACAAAAAGAAGGCTACAACAACATCATTACCAGAACCCACGCAGAACTCAATCTGATACGTCAGGACGATGTTGAAGCGTTTTTCGAAAAAGAAAAACCCGAAATCGTAGTGCTTGCGGCAGCAAAGGTAGGCGGAATCGTGGCAAACGAATCCGCACTTGCAGATTTTATGTACGACAACATGATGCTTGAGATGAACGTAATTCATGCGGCTTGGAAGAATAACTGCAAAAAGCTTCTTTTCTTAGGCTCCTCTTGCATCTATCCGAGATTAGCACCTCAGCCCATGCCCGAGAGCTGTCTTTTAACAGGAGAGCTTGAAAAAACCAACGAAGCATATGCTCTTGCAAAGATCAGCGGACTTAAATACTGCGAATTCCTAAACCGCCAGTACGGTACGGATTATATCTCCGTAATGCCCACAAACCTGTATGGTCCCAATGACAACTACCATCCCACGCACTCACACGTATTGCCCGCACTGATTCGCCGTTTCCACGAAGCAAAGGAAGCAGGCCTTGAAAGCGTAACATGCTGGGGCGACGGTTCACCTTTAAGAGAGTTTTTGTATGTAGATGATTTAGCAGATTTATGTGTATTCCTGCTTAACAACTACAGCGGAAACGAAACCGTCAATGCCGGAACCGGCAAAGAACTGACCATAAAAGAATTAACCGAACTCGTTGCAAAAGTCGTAGGATACAAAGGAAAGATTGAATGGGACACTACAAAGCCTAACGGCACTCCGAGAAAGCTTTTGGATGTCAGCAAAGCCACGGCACTCGGCTGGACATACAAGACCGAGCTTGAGGACGGTATAAAACTTGCGTACGAAGATTTCCTAAACAATCCGATGAGAGCGGAAAGATAGATGAATAAGAGAAAAGCCTTCCTGATAATCAGGAAGGCTTTTATTATTTCTTCGCCATATAAATTTAAACAATTTCTTTTAGTATCCTATATAACTGATATCCAGATCAACATTACCGCTTATTCCGTTTACCGATCCGGTAGACGAATGCTGCCACATATCATATTTGCCCCTATAATCCGTTTGTCCGCAATAATGCGCCAGCCAAATCTTGTAAGCACTTAACTGCCCTGCATCAAGCTGATTATAAAACCATGACTTTGACGCGTATACACCCGGAGTATATCCTGCGGATTTTACAGTCTCGCAAAATGCTTTGCAAACCGAAGTCCTGGTTTTTTTATCAAGGCCATCCGCTCTTCCGTTATGATTATTGTTCGAATATTCGCTGTCAATGTATATCGGATAAGTAATCCTGTAGTCACGTGCAATATTTACGCAATATGAAGCTTCTTCAACTGCTTCGGTCTCATTTACGGCCTGAGAAAAAACATACAGCCCTACTTTAAGTCCCGCAGCGGAAGCACCCTGTATATTTGATTTACAATTGGAATCAAGATACAATCCGCCCTGAGTATAGCCTCTGAAACCAACTCTGATTATTACAAAAGATATGCCTGAGTTTTTAACCGCTTTCCAGTCAATATTACCCTGATATACCGAAACATCAATTCCTCTTATTCCGCTGTCTTTGGAAAGACTTCCGTCGGATGCAAAATTATACTTAACGCCTCCTATAATTTGCTCTCCTTTAACTTTGTTTCCGTCTTCACTGTAATAATATACTTTTTCATTTATGGTCTGCCATCCGGTATAAATATATTCAGTTTCACCCTTTATATAGAATTCTTCGTACTTGTAGTAATCAGCCCATTTGGCTTCACAATAATCTCCGTCCTCTTCTTTGTAATATACCTGATAATCTTTTGTGTCCTTGGTATATTTCAGTGATGTCTCCGTATCCTTTGTCACATCATTCTTAACCATAACGGAAATTTGTTTAATTAACCGA
The DNA here is from genome assembly GCA_947303375.1 of uncultured Lachnospiraceae bacterium. GTDB lineage: Bacteria > Bacillota > Clostridia > Lachnospirales > Lachnospiraceae > UBA3766. The sequence continues at coordinate 3,707 of CAMYYF010000024.1, read as the reverse complement.
TTGCCGGAAGAATCCTTCTCATTTGTCGTAACGGTAATATCCGATGTTCCTTCCGTCACCGCTGTTAATAACCCGTCTTCCGTTACAGACACGGCATTGTTAGACGATGTAAAGACTACACCGTTATCCTCAAGATATCCTTCTACAACAGCACTTATTTGATATGTGTCCCCTTTGAAAAGAGTTAAAGAAAAATCCAATTCTTCGTTTTCATCTCCTAAAAGAGACAATTTTAAAGGCTCTGCCGTAATATCATCTTCTACGGATGACTCCTCATCCTCTTCTGTCGTAATAGTCTCGTCTGAATCTTTTTTTTCTTCTACGGGAATGTCATCGTTCTCTGAATCACCGCTTTCATCGTCGGGATTAACATCTGCAATAATATCTGTGTTTTCGTCAATGTCTGTCTCTGTATTACCCGAAAGGACGATATCGTCTTCCAAAGTCCCGCTGACTGTTCTAAATCCACCGAAATCATTTGCATAAGCCAGTGTCTGCGGATCCTTAATATCAGCCTTGTTTATTTTAACAAAACAATCTTCGTTTTCTATCGGAGTGGCTGTTGATTCGACAAATTTAATTGTATCAACCAGGATGTCTCCCTTATCAATTTCCTTATCTCTGCTCTCTTCATTAGAAACATCAACCTGATTCATATCTACGGGTTCATCAATAAGATTTATAACCTGATAAACAACCGGTTCCGTTTTCGGTTCTACTTCAGGCTCCGGTTCCGGTTCTGTTTCCGGTTCTGCTTCCGTATCCTTAGTCATAACATCAGTTGTTGTTGCGGGAATTGTATACGGATCTTCCGTTATTTCTTCAACCTGTTCCTTAAGTGAGTCCGTTGTCTCAGTCTCTTCAACAACTATACTGCTTGTCTTGGCGTATTCGCCAATAGAATTAATGCCTTCATTACCGATTTCATCTATTTGTGAATACAACTCCCCTATAGAAGCAAATTGAGCAATATCATCACGCTCTTTCTTTTCATATACCATCTTCGAAACGATAACAATCAAAAGAGCAAATATAATTATTCCAATTACAATTTCCAAAAAAATATCAATTTTAAAACTTCTGTTCTCGTCTTTTCTCATACTGTTCCTCGCTAAAAATTGAGTATGATTATATCACTTTTCCGTCCTCTTTACAATGTATACGCCTTTATATATGCACCTGTACAATATGATGTAACTCAATTGAATCAATAAAATAAGCGCTTAAGGTTTGGACAAAGCCAAACACTTAAGCGCTTATGATGTTAAATTAAACTAGATAAGATTTAATCCCGGTCAGTGACTATACAGTTTCTTTATGGATTCAAACATACACCGCTTGAATTAAACTTATATGTCTTTGAACCGATTTTCTTAGTACCTGTTACCATTGCTCCGGATGTATCAAAATAGTACCATTGTCCGCCATCCTTAAGCCAACCTGTCTTCATTGCTCCGGATGCGGTGAAATAATACCACGTATTTCCATCCTTAAGCCATCCGGTTTTCATTTCTCCGGATTTGGTGAAATAATACCAAACGGAACCGTCTTTAAACCATCCTGTTCGCATTGCGCCGGAAGTATTGAAGTAGTACCATGCTCCGCTAATTTGTCTCCAGCCTGTCTGCATTGCACCGGAGGTATTAAAGTAGTACCATGTTCCGCTTATCTGTTTCCAGCCTGTCTGCATTGCGCCGGAGGCATCGAAGTAGTACCATACTCCGCTTAACTGTTTCCAGCCCTTTATCATTTCACCGGAAGTATTAAAGTAATACCACACTCCGCTTAACTGCTTCCAGCCTGTCTGCATTGCGCCGGAGGTATCAAAATAGTACTTGGCTTTGGAAATATCTCTCCAGCCGGTCACCATTTTTCCTGTACTGCCATCCAGATAGTACCATACCTTACCAAGCTGAAGCCAGCCGGTCTTCACAACACCTTCAGAATCCATGTAATACCAGTAATTCTGGAAGCTTTGCCATCCGCTTGCAACTTTTCCGTTCTTAAAGAAATATTTCTTTCCTTCAAAGGTAATAATGTCGGTTAAAGTTGAATCTTCTACACCATTCTTCAAATAAAGAAGTGTAGTTTTTTGATTATCGGTGTATCTGGCAGGACCCGTAAATGTATTATCTATAGCTCCATCTTTTACATAGTATACAGGAGAATTCTCATCATCCAGATCTTTACAAAGTCCTTCGAATTCGTTATCTACACGTCCGGCATTAAGATAATACAGATTGTCTCCGATTCTCTTAAGTCCCGTGTACTCAGATGCAACGAAACCGTCTTCAACATACCAAAGTCCCATCGTTCCATCAATGTATTCAACATCAACGTTATAAGGGTCTTCAGCATTTACAGAAGATGCCACACTGCCTTCCACCAGGCCGGTATATTCTTCGTTAGGGAAGCCATGCTCCAGCCATACAATTGCTACAGGTGTTTTATGCAAACCTGTGTAATCTCCGTTCGGTCCAAGTACAATTGCATCATATTCGGCACTGACAGGTCCAAAATGGAATTCCGCTTTATGATATCCTTCACTCCAAAGCTCATTCGGAACCTGATCGGATAAGAAGTAGCGAGGGAATTCAAGATAATGACCAAGTTCATCTATTCCCAATTCAGCGGCCAAAGTATCAACGATTGTAGCACAAACCTCATCCGGGTTACCGGTAATGGGAGATTCGTTCTCATCCTTAAAGTAAGCAGTAATCTCATTCGGATATGCATCATATCCGTCAAATCTCTCATTTTCATCCAAATGGATTATATCTCCGGTTTCCGGATCAATGTAATTGTCAAGGAAGTCAACTATATCATCGCAGGTTAATAATTTCTCTTCCACACTGATTGATGCAACAGGGAATGCAACTACAAAAGTTCTGAAATCCGCTGTCGTTCCGGCAAAATTCAGGATACAGCCATATTCTTTTATCTTATCGTTTCCAAGTGTCCAAAGATTATCGGGTGACTGGTTATCATAAACTTCAACGCGAAGATCTTCCGGATTTATATTAAGAGCTTCTGCAACCTGATCTCTGACATACCAGGCATCTCCCGTGAAAGTTTCCTCGTTTCCGTTTACCAAAGCAACAACGGTTATTGCATGTGCCATATAACCATATTTTTGCCATGGTTCTTCCGTACCAACCCACTCTTGTCTTACATCATCCCAATAACCATACTCATCGTATGTGTCGCCTTCAAGAAGGTAAACATCCTCGTCGACAGAAACGGAAACAATCGCATTTGAAACAATTGTAACAGTATATGTGTCTTCTCTTCCGGCAAATCTGAAACCTACCTCGTGATCTCCGAGGTCCCATGTGTTGTTAGGACGTCCGTCGCCCTCCTGCCACGTTTCATCCGGGAACTGGTCTCCGCCGTCGTCTCCAAACCAGAAATCAACGCCGACAATTTGTTTTACCTGATCATACACACTGTTCGGTTCATCGCTGATTGTCTTGTCGCCGTTAGCGGTTTCCACCACTACACTGATCTTACTCGGCCATACATTATAACGATCGTAAGGTATTTCTACATCCATTTCTAAATCGTCATCCCAATATCTGTAAACATCAGGATCCGTATTGCCATAGAATACAGTCTTGTCTTCTACCGAAACAGATTTAACAGGATTATGCAATACTACAATATCGTAGTCGGCATATACACCCATTACCTCAAATGTCAGATGATGA
>CAMYYF010000023.1:0-15407 GCA_947303375.1 uncultured Lachnospiraceae bacterium | reverse complement strand
ATTCCATGTCACAGATTATAGAGGGTATGTGCAATAACGGAATGGTTATTACAGGGCTTAAAGAATTCGATTATGATATCGGTGCAGGATTTTCCGCTATAGACGGATGCGAATATCCTTTATCAATGATTCTGCAGGGTAAGAAATTATAAGATAAATTTAAATCCCCGAATGTTAATTGCATTCGGGGATATTTATTATGAGTTAAGGGTTTCCCAGTCTTCATATAAAGATGCGAGCTTATCGTTTATTTCGGTCTGTTCTGAACACAACTTGTTAAGTTTGGCTGAATTCGTTGCGGTTTCGGGCTTGATCATTTCTTCATCGATTTCAGATAATTTACTTTCCAGCTTTTCGATCTGTTCCTCAACTGATTTTATTTTGTTTTCAAGCTTGCGTTTTTCACTCAGAACCTGTTTCTGTTCTTTCCAGTCAAGTTTGCCTGCAGAATCGGCAGAAGTATCCGGTATAACTGAACTTGAAGTTTTGTTGTTTGTATCAAACAGTAATGTATCTGTTTCGAATTCTTCGCGCTTTTCGAGATAATAATCATAATTACCGAGATAATTAATGAGCTTTCCGTTATTAAGTGAAAGAATTCTGTCAGCGGTCTTGTTCATAAAATATCTGTCATGCGATACATAAAGACATGTGCCTTCGTAATTGTTGACAGCATCCTCAAGAATTGCCTTTGATGTCATATCAAGGTGGTTGGTAGGCTCATCGAGGATTAAGAAGTTTGCTTTTGAAAGCATAATCTTGGCGAGAACAACACGGCATTTTTCACCTCCGCTTAAAACACCAATCTTTTTAAATACATCATCATCAGAAAATAAAAAGGCACCGAGAGTGTTTCTTATTTCGGTCTGAGTCATATTGGGATAGGAATCCGATATTTCGTCAAACAAGGTCTTGTTATCGTCGATAACGGTTGACTGCTGGTCAAAATAGCCAATGCTTACATTGCTTCCGAACCTAATATCAGCTTTTGTATCCGAAGCAAGCAAATCATTTATTATCTTAAGAATTGTTGTCTTACCGGAACCGTTGGGACCTATAATAGCAACGTGTTCACCTTTTTTTAATTCAAAATCTACGTTAGAGAAAAGATTTCTTTCTCCGAATGATTTGGATATTCCTTTTACGCTTAAAACATCCTTACCGCTTTCAATATCGGGAGTTAGGAAGAGTTTCATTTCGTTATCGGAATTAACAGGCTTATCCAAAACTTCGATTTTATCAAGCAGCTTCTGTCTTGAATCGGCTCTTTTAACGCTTTTTTCTCTGTTAAAGGATCTTAATTTCCGTATAACTTCCATTTGTCTTTTGATTTCACGCTGCTGATTTTCATATGCGGCAGTAAGAGAGTCGATGTATTGTTCTTTTTTGGTACAGAAATCATCATAATTTCCGTCAAAGCAGATTAGAGACGATGAAAAGATTTCAGCGACCTTATTTGCAATTTTATTTATAAAATACCTGTCATGTGAAACAAATAGAACTGCACTGGAAACCTGATTGATATAATTCTCCAGCCATTCGACTGATTTAATATCCAGATAGTTGGTAGGTTCGTCTAAAAGAATCAGATCGGGCTTCTGTAAAAGAATCTTACCAAGCATAAGTCTGGTTCTTTCACCACCTGACAGGAGATTAACTTTCTTATCAGAACTTTCTGTAAATGAAAGACCGTTTAATACGCCATTAATTTCGGATTTGTATGTATATCCGCCTTTCTTTTCGAAGATTTCAAGAAGTGAATGATATTTATTCATGTAGTCATCCATTTCCGATTCTTTTATGATTGAAAGATTGGCCTCCATTTCACGAATACGTTCTTCTTCAGCTATTAAATCTTTTTTACAGTCCAAAAGTTCCTCATAAATGGTATTTGTGGACTCGAAATCCTGATTCTGGGCAACATATCCGATTGTAATATCTTTTTTAAAGAACAAATCACCGGAATCCTTGGAGTATTCGCCTGTGATGATTTTAAGCAAAGAAGATTTACCCGTACCGTTATCGCCGATTAGAGCACATTTGTCGCCTTCGTTTAGTAGGAGAGATATATTGTTTAAAACTGTATTTTCACCGAATGAGAGTGAAATATTATTTAAATTAAGTATCATTTTTCCTGTATCCGTTTAAAATTGCTTAAAAAAGCACTAAAAATGATTTTATCAGCAAATAAAAATATTTACAAACCCTAATAAATGTGTTTTTATATTTTTTGTTATATAAATAATGGTATTTGTGTTTTTATTATGATATCATTACTATATATGGGTATTTTGGAGTTTTATGACCCATATTTTATGGAGGAGAACTGAAAATGTGTGAAGCGTTATATAAGGAAATTAAGAGTTATAAACGGTTGTTAATCGTTTATGCTTCAATTTTGCTTTTGGTGGCAGTTTTCTGTTCACCGTTTTTTGGCATTCAGGATTTTGTTGTAAGGGCTTCTGAAGAAGGTACTGTGCCTGTAGGAGAGACCATCAGCACTTTGACTGATTTATTCATGGGCAAGTCCTTAAGAAATGTTGCCGGAGCTTATGCTTCTGTAGTAGGTGTTTCTGCCGAGCCTTTTACAGCACTTGTTTATTTGGGACTTATTGAGAATATCAACAGACTTTGCGGAAGTCCGCTTAATATTGTATCAACACCTGCGGGAAATCCGATTGTATTTCTATTGATTGCCATATTCTTTGTAATAAGTAAACTTATGAAATCGTTTGAAACTACCAAGTTGTTTGGACTTTGTACTTTAGGCGAGCTTGAAAAGTATTTGGGCCTTGTATTTATTCTTGCACTCGGTGTTATGAACGTGGTAGGTCTGACTGATAAATTTGCCGTTGCGACCGTAAAAGCTGCTGCGGATGCCGGGACCGGCTCTGCCACAAGTGTTGCAATGGGAGTAGTTGCTACATTATTCTCGGTATTTATGGCACTTGTATCGGTAATCGTTTATCTGGTTGTTAAAACTGTATTTTTCGGCCTCGATGCAATTCAGTCATGTTTCTCATTCGTTCCTTTCTCCGGAGCTTTGTTTGAAATATTCAAGACTGTATTTGTAATAGTAATTCTTTCAATAAACGTATTCTTCCCCTGGATTGGCGTGGCATTGAATATTTTCGTATTCCTTATCTGCCTCGTTCTTTTCAGATTCTTCTTAAGCGTGGAAGAGTTCTTAAGAAAGATTTACATCAAACCCTTTATCGCAAGACTTCGCGGTTTCAACGACGAAATTCCTTTTATCTACAAAAAGGTGCCTAAATTTATCAAGAAATACTGTGATGCAGAAAATATTGTATATGATGTTGCAATTCCCGCATATGCGTTCAAGCATAAAGAGGCCAATGATTTCCGTATGAAATTCATGGAGAAAATCTGGGTTATTCATACTGAAAACGGTACTATGTTCCTAAAGAAGAAAGGCTTAAAGAAGATTGAGAAATACGAGCTTTTCGGCAAGGAAAAGATGTATTACTTAAGAAAAGACTTCAGATTCCTTGAGATTTTCTCCAATCCCAAAGATGAAAAACTTTCAAAGAAAGATCTTCGTGCGGTTATTTCTGTTGAATATGTATTGAGATTTGATGAGCTCTGCGATCTTTTAGGATTTTACAATTATCACGTCGTAAAAGAAAACATCAAGCAGACCAAGAAAGAGCTTAAAGCCGAAAAACGTGAAGCACGTAAAGAGGCTATTAAATTACGAATCAGCACATTTACTGACGGAACCGTTGAAAAATTAAAACCTGTGTATGCTAAGGTTACTGCAGCGCTTCCTTTCGGAAAAGACGAAGATACGGACTATTTTGATTACGATAAATAATTAAGAAAGATGAGATAAAAAAATGGCTAAAGTAATTCCTTTTAAAGGTATCAGACCCACAGTTGAAAAATGCAGCAAAATCGCTGCGCTTCCTTACGACGTTTACAATCGAGAAGAAGCAAAAGAAGTAGTTTTAAAAAATCCCGACTCATTTCTTGCTATAGACAGAGCCGAAACATCATTTCCCGATGATGTGGATACTTATGATGAGAGAGTATATCAGAAAGCCCATGATATGCTATGGGATAGAATCAACAAGGGTGATTTCGTTGAAGAAGACAAAAGAGTTTATTACATTTATGAGCTTATTATGGACGGCCGTTCCCAGACAGGTATTGTAGCATGTGCATCTATTGATGATTATATCAATAACGTAATTAAGAAACATGAGAATACCAGAGCAGACAAAGAAGTGGACCGTATCAAGCATGTAAGTGCATGTGAAGCTCAGACGGGACCTATTTTCCTTGCATACAGATCCAACGATGTTATTAACGCAATCGTGTCTAAGATTAAAGGTACACCTGCTTTATATGATTTTGTTGCAGAAGACGGTATTACACATAAAGCATGGATTATTTCCGACGAAGCTGATATTGAAGCTATTGAAAAAGCCTTTGAAGGAATGGATTCAATCTATATTGCTGACGGACATCACAGATGTGCTTCCGCCTGCAAGGTTGGAATGAAAAAGAGAGAAGAAAATCCTAACTTTACAGGTGATGAAGAATTTAACTACTTCTTATCGGTACTTTTCCCTGACGATCAGCTTATGATCATGGATTACAACAGAGTCGTAAAAGATTTAAACGGCTTAAACGAAGCAGAATTCGAAGATAAGATTTATAAAGTATTTGATAAGGTTTCCGAAAGCAATGAGCCTATCAAGCCTCAGGCTAAGGGACAGGTTTCGATGCTTTTAGGAGGAAAATGGACTTTGCTTAATGTAAAGGACGAATTTAAGTCCGAAGATCCTATCAAGGGCCTCGATGTATCAATTCTTCAGAACGAAATTCTTGATCCCATACTTGGTATCAAGGATCCCAAGACTGATAAAAGAATCGATTTCGTCGGAGGCATCAGAGGTCTTAAGGAACTTGAAAGAAGATGCAATAAGGACTGCGTGCTTGCGTTTGCAATGTATCCGACATCAATAGGCGAGCTTTTCAATGTTGCTGATGCACATCTTTTAATGCCGCCCAAGAGCACATGGTTTGAGCCGAAGCTTCGAAGCGGAATGTTTATTCATTGTATTAAATAAATACGGAGCCGGACACACTTAGTGAGCCGACGCCGATTAATACCCGGGGGTATATTTTATGGATCAGAAACACTACAATATGATGGATTGGGAAGCCATTGAATCGATAGTCTACGCAGACTGCAACAAGCCCTGCGATATACTGTCTGTTTCAAAGAAAGGCAAATCAAAGCTTATACAGGCATTTTATCCTGATGCTGAAAGCGTCACTGCGCATTTTACAGTGAATGGAAAGAATAAAAGCCTTAAACTTGAAAAAGTTGATGAAGCAGGCTTCTTTGCTGAGTTTTTTACTTTTGAATATTCATCATATTATTTCAAAGTTGAATACAAAGAAAACACTTTGGACAAGGTTTATGATCCTTACAGCTTTAAGATTACTCTTGATTCATCTGTAAAAGATGTGATTAAGGGCAAATCCGTAAAGGCCTATGAATCATTCGGCGCTACCAAGAAGAAATATGACGGAATCGAAGGCTACGAGTTCATAGTTTATGCTCCTTCTGCTGACGGTGTTTCTTTAGTCGGAGATTTTAACAACTGGAGAGAAAATGCCAACTTAATGCAGGCTGACAATTCAGTTAAAGGCATTTTTAAACTCTTTGTTCCCGGCCTTAAGGATTATTCAAATTATAAATATGTGATTAACTGCAAGGGTCAGAAGGTTTTCAAAAACGATCCTTTTGCTCTCGGAATAGACGGTGACAATTCGGTTTGCGTTCCTTTTAGTTTCGCCGAAAAGGTTCCTAAGAAGAGCAAATGCCCCAAGGATCTTGAACTTCAGATACTTGAAGCGGATTTAAATGCTCTTTACAAAGAATATAAAGATTCCGATAAAGTATGTAATTATCTTTTAAACCATGCAAAGAAGTTTGATTACAATGCGATATCCTTTATACATTTGTTTAAATCCAACAATCCTAACGATATTTATGAAATACTCAATCCCTATTCGATTGATTTTACGAACGGATTAAACTGCGCTGAATTAAAAGATATTGTAACCAAGTTAAAGAAAGAAGGAATCATTTCCTTTATCGAACTGCCTTTGGCTTATTCATCGGATTGTGAAAGCGGTCTTTTAAAATTTGACGGCACATCACTTTTTGAAAATGCAGATGACAGACTCGGAAGACATAATTTCTATAAAGCTATGCTTTATGATTATACGAATCCTTTTACGAAGTCATATCTTTTATCAAGTGTTAATTACTTCTTAAATGAGTATGATTTTAACGGATTTGTTTGTCCGAACACAGGCGTTATTCTTTATCACGATTACAATAAGAAGGCCGGAGAGTTTATCACGGAAGAATGGGGCAGCACTTTAAATTCTAAGGGTGTTGAGTTCATAAAAGAAGTAAACAGATTTATCCATAAAGATTTTAAGAATGCCGTATCTATTGCAAGCATTTATGCATATTACAAAAATGTTACCGGCAAAAATCCCGAATCGCTCTGCTTTGATTTTGTAATGAATGCAGGTACGACTAATGAAGTGCTTGATTTCCTTAAGCTTGATCCGACATTCAGAAGAGATAAGCTTGATTCTTTCCTTCTTTATGCGCATTTTACGAAGAAAGACGAAAAGTATATTTATCCGTATTCGTATAAAGAAAACACACAGGATTTTGCATCGATTTACGACAGAATGCCCGGCGATAAGAATCAGAAGTTCTCAAATCTTAAGATGGCTGTAATCTTTAAGCATCTTTTATACGGAGCGCAGCTTACAAATCTTGATATTGATGAACTTAAGGGCTGCGATGCAAAGTTAAAAGAAGTATACGAGAAATTCTATGCAGACTTCAGAAGAATCTATACATCTCATAAAATGAGAATGAGAAACTTCAATGAAGATAAGCCTTTCAGTTATAAATGCATTGATAACCAGGTATTTACGAGAGAGTATTTCGACGGTGACAAAGATTACATTATAGTATTCAACTTCTCCAAAGATTCATATCAGAAATACAATATTCCCGTATCGCATGCCGGCGTTTACAAGGAAGTATTTAACTCTGACAACGTTATTTACGGCGGAGAAGGTGTAGAGAATAAAAAGGCTCTTCAGACTACTGAAAGTGAAAACGAAGATACACAGACGTTAACAATTAAGCTTCCCGCACTTTCTATCATGGCTTTCGAATACAGAGAGTTTACCGAAAAAGAACTTGAAGCAATCTTCCTAAAAAAGAAGAAAGCAATGATTAAATTCGTTGACGGTGAAAAGAAAAAGATTAAGAATAAACTTAACGAAGACATAGAAGTTCTTAAAAAAGACGCAGACAAGCGTATGAAAGAACTTGATGAATTACTCAAACCTTTTGAAAAATAAGGATAAATTATGGCTGAATTTTTAAAGACTGCTTTTGGCAGTGCTGTAACTGAAACATTCTGGTTAAAGGTATATTCGCTTGCATGGCGTGTTGTTTTATGCGCTGCACTTGCTATTATCACCATTCAGGCGGTTAAAATAATCAAGAAAGCTTTAAAGAAAGCTTTTAAGAAGGTTAAGGTCGATGACGGTATTGCAGGTTTCCTTACATCCTTAATCTGCGTTGGCATTTACATCATTGTCGGATTTATAATTGCCCAGAGCATGGGTATTGATGCAGCAAGCATTGTTGCTCTTTTAGGATCTGCAGGTGTTACCGTAGGTCTTGCTATCCAGGGTTCGCTTGCTAATATCGCAGGCGGTGTGCTTATCCTTATATTAAAGCCTTTTAAGGTGGGAGATTATATTATTGAGAATTCCCACAGCAACGAAGGTACTGTAATTGAAATAGGCCTTATTTATACCAAATTAAATACGATAGACAACAGAACGGTCATTCTTCCAAACGGTACTTTGGCTAACTCATCCATAGTTAATGTTACGCAGACACCTTACAGAATGATTGATTTAAAGCTTGATATCGCTTATTCTGCAGACTTACAGCTTGCAAAGGATACTATTGCAAAGGTTTTGGAAGAAGATAAGGATGTTTTAAGCGAAAAACCCGTTGTGATCGCTATGGAATCATGGGAAGCAAGTTCAATTCGTCTTTGTGCCAGATTTTATGTGCTAAACGAGAACTTCCTTGCTACAAGATTCAGAGTCAGAGAAAGCATTAAACTTGCTTTTGATGAAAACAATATTGAAATACCATTTACACAGGTTGTTGTGCACAAACCGGATGGAGAGTAAAATTATTTTTGTCGAATAATTAAGTCTTGATTTAACTCGATACAATGTTTATAATATAAAAATGTTTTACATTGTACGCCGGAATAGCTCAGTCGGTAGAGCACTTCACTCGTAATGAAGGGGTCGTCAGTTCAAGTCTGATTTCCGGCTTTTAGTGGAAATGGAAACAATTCTGTTTCCATTTTTTGCAAATTTATGAGAATAGGAGAATATCATGGCAATTCTTTGGGGCGGAAGATTCACAAAAGATAACGATAAAGAAATGTTTGATTTTAACGAATCGCTTTCTTTTGATAAGAGGCTGTATAAAGTTGATATTACAGGCTCTTTAGCTCATGCCGAAATGCTCGGAAAACAGGGCATTATCTCCATTGAAGAAGCCGAAGATATCACTAAAGGACTTAAATCTATTTTAGGAGATATAGAATCAGGCAGTTTAAAAATCGATTCTGCAGCAGAAGACATTCATTCGTTTGTAGAAGCCGAACTTATCAAAAGAATCGGCGATACAGGCAAGAAGCTTCATACAGGCAGAAGCCGTAACGACCAGGTTGCTCTAGATATGAAGCTTTATACAAGAGAGCAAATCGATTCTATCAGCCTTCTTCTAAAAGATTTTATAGATGTAATCATTTATAAGATGGAAGAAAATACTGATACTTATATGCCTGCTTTTACACATCTTCAGAAAGCTCAGCCTACAAATCTTGCTCATTATCTCGGAGCATATGTTGAAATGTTCTTAAGGGATAAAGACAGATTAAAAGATATAAGAAAGAGAATGAATTTATCACCACTCGGTGCCGGAGCTTTATGCGGAACCACATATGATCTCGACAGAGATTTTGTGGCAGAAAAACTTGGCTTTGATACAGCCACTTTTAACAGCATGGATTCGGTTTCCGACAGGGATTACTTAATCGAGACTCTGAGTGCTTTAAGCATTATAATGATGCATTTATCAAGATTTTCCGAAGAAATAATCATCTGGAATTCTAACGAATACAGATTTGTTGAAATCGATGATGCTTATTCGACAGGATCTTCTATTATGCCTCAGAAGAAAAATCCCGATGTGGCTGAACTTGTAAGAGGAAAGACCGGACGAACTTACGGAGCACTTATTTCCTTACTTACAACCATGAAAGGGCTGCCTCTTGCATATAATAAAGATATGCAGGAAGACAAAGAGGTTGCATTTGATGCAATGGATACCGTTTCAAAGTGCATCAGTATATTCACTAAAATGCTTTATACTTTAAAGTTTAACAACGATGTACTTGCAGAAAGCGCAATGAAGGGTTATACTAACGCAACCGATGCTGCAGATTACCTCGTAAAAAAGGGAATGCCTTTCAGGGATGCTCATTCGGTAATCGGAAGACTGGTTCTTTTATGTCTTGAAAAAGACTGTGCAATCGAGGATTTAAGCGTAAGCGAATTAAAGGAACTTTCAGAGCTTTTTGATGAGGATGTTTACGATGCGATTTCTTTAAAGACATGCGTCGAGAGAAGAATGACCAAAGGTGCACCGGGTGAAATCAAAAAAGCAATTGAACATTATAAAGATTTAAATAAATAAAACGGTTAATCCGTTATGGAGGATAAAATAATGAGTGACAAATTACGTGTTGGTATTTTAGGCGGTACGGGTATGGTAGGCCAGAGATTTATTTCTCTTCTTGAGAATCATCCATGGTTTGAGGTTGTTTTAATTGCAGCTTCACCCAGATCAAAGGGTAAAAGATACGAAGAAGCTGTAGGTGACAGATGGAAAATGAGTACGCCCATGCCTGAAGCCGTTAAAGATATGATTGTTTACGATGTAAACGAAGTAGAAGAGATTTCAAGCAAGGTTGATTTCTGTTTCTCAGCAGTTGATATGACGAAGGACGAAATCAGAGCAATCGAAGAAGCATATGCTAAGGCTGAAACGCCTGTTGTTTCCAACAACTCTGCTCACAGATGGACGAAGGATGTACCTATGGTGGTTCCTGAAATCAATCCCGAGCATATGAAGGTTATTGAAGACCAGAAGAAGAGATTAGGTACGAAGAGAGGCTTTATCGCTGTTAAGCCTAACTGCTCCATTCAGTCATATGCACCTGTTCTTACGGCTTGGAAAGAGTTTGAGCCCTACGAAGTAATCGTTAGTACGTATCAGGCAATTTCCGGTGCCGGCAAGACGTTTAAAGACTGGCCTGAGATGGTAGAGAATATCATTCCTTACATCGGAGGCGAGGAAGAAAAGTCTGAAAAAGAGCCTTTAAGAATCTGGGGTAAAGTTGAAAACGGCGAAATCGTTCCCGCAGACAACATCAAGATTACGAGCCAGTGTATCAGAGTACCTGTTTTAAACGGACATACGGCTTCCGTATTCGTTAAGTTTAAGAAACAGCCTACGAAAGAACAGCTTATTCAGAAGTTATGGGACTTCAAGGGACTTCCTCAGGAACTCAACCTTCCTTCAGCTCCCAAGCAGTTTATTCAGTATCTCGAAGAAGACAACAGACCTCAGGTAGCACTTGATGTTGACTACGAAAGAGGTATGGGTATCAGTGTCGGACGTATCAGGGAAGACAGTATTTATGACTGGAAATTCGTAGGTCTTTCACACAATACGGTCAGAGGTGCTGCAGGCGGAGCAATCCTTTGCGCAGAACTTCTTAAAGCTCAGGGCTATATCAGCGCTAAATAATTAATTGTAAAATAATTGTCCGAAGTGTCTAATGGCACTTCGGACAGTGAAGTGTATATAAGGGGTTAATTGATGATTATCGGTCGAAGCAGTGAAATCGAGTATTTAAATAAGATATTTAATTCTTCCGACGGTTCTTTAGTCACTTTATACGGACGTGCAGGTGTCGGAACGTCAAGTGTATGGCATGAATTTGTCAAAGACAAAAAATATGTCTACATTAAATGCCCCAAAGCTTCCAGCAAACAGATAAGTTTTCTTATTTCCGGAGATCTTACTCTAAAAGGTTTCGAATTCAGCGATGAATTCCCTTCTTTTGATGTTATTCTTGAAACCGTTTCCAATAAATACAAATCAGATAAGTTTGTACTTGTAATCGATGATTTCGAAAACTGTTTTAAAGCTGACGATTTGTATATCGAAACTTTATTTTCCTTTGTAAAAAAGCATTCTGACAAGCTTTTATGCCTTCTTGTTTCACACGACACAAGATATGTTGAGAATACATTTGTATCCAAAATCGGCAAAAATGCGCTTTCTATCAACGGATTTTTAAAGGTACAGCCTGTATCATTTATCGATCTTGTGATGTTTTACAATACGCAGGATACGTCAAAATGCATGGATTTTTATGCTCTTTTAGGAGGAAATATTGCTTTCTACAATTATTTTGACATTGAAAAGACCCTAAAAGAAAACATCATCAAGACATTCCTTAAATCTGATTCGGTATTCAGAAGAGCTGGAAATGACGTTGTGCTTGAATATTTAAGAGAAGTAAACGTATACGGTACGATTCTTTATTGCCTTGCTAACGGTCACAACAAATTAAACGATATTTATCTTCATACAGGCTTTTCAAGAGCTAAAATAAGCGTTTATTTAAAGAATCTCATGAGTCTTGATACCGTTGAAAAGGTTTCAAGCTTTGATACTCCGGGTAACGAAAATACGATGAAGGGCGTTTACCGTATTTCCAATCCTATAGTTAATTTCTGGTATAAATTCATTTATCCTCATGAGTCTTATCTTGAACTTATGACTCCCGAGAGATTTTATGATACTTTTATAAACGACAATATTCCTGACTTCCTAAAAGAAGCACTTCCTTTGATTTGCAAGGAATATCTGACATTACTTAACAAAAAACACGGTCTGCCCATTAAGATTACCAAATCGGGCGAATGGGTAGGAAAGGCCGGCACAATTCATTTCATCGGTAAAGACGAGCACAGAAACATTCTGGCAGCATACTGTGCGCTTGGTTCAGATCCGATGAATTACTCGGAATTCGAATGGTTTGACTATTGTCTTAAAGAAGCCAAAATCAAGGCTGATTATATCTATCTTTTCTCCAAGAACGGTTTCGATGAAGATTTAAACGAAATGATCTGGGACAGAGAAGTTACATATGTCGACATTCGTAATCTTTAATTCTTAAACTAATCCACTATTTATAAAGGAGTTTTATGGCAAAAGCAGTATATATTGCCGAAAAACCGTCTGTAGCCAAGGAATTTGCCAAGGCTTTAAAAGAAAGTTTTAAAACGGGCGACGGTTATCTTGAAAGTGATAATTCTATTGTTACATGGTGCGTCGGTCATCTTGTAAATATGAGTTATCCTGAAGAATATGATGCAGCTTTAAAGAAATGGTCTTTTGATACAATTCCTTTTATTCCCGAATCTTACAAATATCAGGTTATTTCTTCGGTTTCCAAACAGTTTAATACGGTTAAAAAACTTTTAACTCGCGACGATGTTGAAAGAATATATGTCTGCACCGACTCGGGACGAGAAGGTGAATATATTTATCGTTTAGTCGAACAGGAAGCGCATGTCACAGGCAAAGAAAGACGTCGTGTGTGGATTGATTCGCAGACCGAAGAGGAAATACAGCGTGGTATTCGTGAAGCTAAGGATTTAAGCGAATATGACAATTTATCTGCCGCTGCATATCTTCGTGCAAAAGAAGATTACCTGATGGGTATCAATTTTTCGCGTGCAATGACGCTTAAATACGGCTATGGGATGAAAAATTTCCTTAAAGCTGATAAATGCGTCATCAGTGTCGGACGTGTAATGACCTGCGTTCTAGGAATGGTAGTAACCAGAGAGCGTGAGATTAGAGATTTCGTCAAAACTCCGTTCTACAGGGTTCTTTCATCTCTTGATCTTGGCGGAACCGTTTATGACGGTGAATTTAGAGCCGTAGAAGGCTCTAAATACTTTGAATCGCCTCTTTTATACAAGGAAAACGGCTTCAAAAAAGAAGAAGATGCTCTTAAACTGATTGAAGAAGTCAAGGCCGGAGACGACGAATTCTTCAATGTTTTTTCTATTGAGAAAAAGACAGAGAAAAGAAATCCGCCTCTTTTATACAATCTTGCTGATTTACAGAATGACTGTTCCAAGTATTTTAAGATAAATCCGGATCAGACTTTGAAATATGTGCAGGATTTGTATGAGAAAAAACTTGTTACTTATCCAAGAACCGACGCAAGAGTGCTTTCAACGGCTGTTTCTAAGGAAATTTACAAGAATTTAAACGGACTTAAGGTTCATCCTTTGTATAATGAAATCGTTAACGGAATATTCGAGTCCGGAAGCTATAAGAAGATCGGATATACCAAATATACGAATGACAAGCAGATTACTGACCACTATGCGATAATCCCTACAGGCCAGGGCTTTGACAACTTAAAAACTCTTGATAAAACAGGTCTTCATATTTATGAGATAATCTGCAGAAGATTTTTAGGCATTTTCCTTCCGCCTGCTGTATATGAAAAGGTAAGCCTTGTAACCGAGAGGAACGGCGAGAAGTTTTTCTCTTCTTTTAAGGTGTTAAAAGAAGAAGGTTTTCTTAAATCGACTACATTCTCTTTTATCAAGAAAAAAGAGGAAAAAGCAGGCGAAGAAACTAATGAATCAGCCGATAATGACAAGGATGTTACCGAAGATACCGAAAAAGGCGATAAAAAGAGTGATGAGAACGAAGATGTTAAATGCTCCGAAGAGACTCTTGAGTTCTTATCCAAGCTCAAAAAGGGCGAGAAAATTCCTTTTAAAGACATTTACGTTAAAGAAGGTGAGACTTCTCCTCCTAAAAGATACAATTCCGGTAGTATGATTCTTGCTATGGAAAGTGCTGGCCAGCAGATTGAAGACGAAGAGTTAAGAGCACAGCTTAAAGGCTCGGGCATCGGCACTTCGGCAACAAGAGCGGGAATACTTACAAAGCTTTTCAATAACGGATATCTAAAATTAAATAAGAAAACGCAGATTATCACGCCGACACTTCTTGGCGAAATGATAAATGATGCAGTTCTTTTATCAATTCCGTCTCTTTTATACCCGAAGCTAACAGCAAGTTGGGAAAAAGGCCTGACTATGGTTGCTAACGGTGAAGTAGGCGAAAAAGAGTATATGGACAAGCTGACCAAATACGTAACCGACTACACCAATGAAGTTAAGACCAAGGATTACAGCGACAAACTGAACAACAGATATAAGTATATAGCGCAGTTTTACAGGAAATAGTTTACATAATTTTGAAGCTTATAAAATCTTTACAAAACGCAATATTTTTTGTTTAAAAATGCAAAATGTGATGATATAATAAATTGCTGTGAATTATTTAACAAACGGAGAGCAGATATGAAAAAAGTTAAAATTTCCGAACTTTACGATTTAAATGAGACCAGAGCAAAGTCTCTTCTTGAAAGCAAAACATATCCTTGGGAAGTTCTTCCGCTTATCAAAGATTTTATTCTTGAATTAGGCGCCACCTTAAGCGAAGATGAATTCGAAAAGAAGGGCGAGGATGTCTGGATTCACAAAACAGCTAAGATTTATCCTACAGCCAATATATACGGTCCCTGCATTATCGATGCAGAAACCGAAGTTCGTCCCGGAGCTTTTATCAGAGGAAATGCTTTGGTTGGCAAGAAATGTGTTGTAGGAAACTCAACAGAACTTAAGAACGTTATTTTATTTAACAATGTTCAGGTTCCTCATTACAACTATGTAGGCGATTCCGTACTCGGATTTAAAGCACATATGGGCGCTGGTTCAATCACATCAAACGTTAAGAGCGACAAAACACTTGTTGTTGTTAAAGGTGATGAGAATTACGAGACAGGCCTTAAGAAATTCGGAGCTATGCTTGGCGACAGAGTAGAAGTAGGATGCAATTCCGTTCTTAATCCCGGAACAGTCATAGGCAGGGATTCTAATGTTTATCCTACAAGCTGTGTAAGAGGAGTTATTCCCGAAAAGAGCATTTACAAGGATAAAGACAATATTGTTTCCAAAATAAGTGATATTTAATTTTTTTAAATATATATTTAATTCTTGAAAGGAGAAATTCACATGATTTATTCAAAAGAAGTTGAAGAAATGTGTACCGTTGCTCAGGGCGT
>CAMYYF010000022.1:0-15569 GCA_947303375.1 uncultured Lachnospiraceae bacterium | reverse complement strand
TCCGCGGTATAAGGTTCATATTTTTTCTTCATGAAAAACCATACCCCCATTCAAACAGTACAGTTCTGTTTCTTAATCCTCAAATAATAATGAAAATAATTATCACTCATGCATGATATACTCAGTATCTTCTGAAATCATATCAAGCATAATTTGTGCAAATGTCTGGTCAAACTGAGACCCCATTCCTCTTTCTATTTCACTTTTAACATGATCCTGCGGAATAATGTCTCTGTAACTTCTTCGGCTGGTCATTGCATCATAGGCATCGGCAACAGCTATTATTCTGGCTTCTTCAGGTATTTCTTCGCCTTTTAACCCGTCAGGATAACCGCATCCGTCAAAACGTTCATGATGCCATCTCGCTCCCGTCACCAGCTTAGGCATTTCACTGACAGTCGCCAGTATTTCAGCTCCCTTAATCGGATGCTTTTTTATCAATGCATACTCTTCATCATTGAGTTTTTCGGGTTTATTGATAACAGTATCCGGAACACCTATTTTTCCGACATCGTGCAAAAGACCCATCATGTAGATTTCTTCCTGTCTGTCTTCATCGTATCCGTATCTTCGAGCAATTTCTCTTGAATACTCTGCCACTCTTTCGGAATGTCCGTTAGTATATGCATCTTTGGCATCTATAGTTTTAGCCAGAGTAAGAACCACATGCAAAGAAAGGCTTTCAAGCTGAGCGGTCTTTTTTGTAACTTCATGGTGAAGATCCCGCTGAAGTCTAATGAGATCAAGAAGGTTTCTGACTCTTATCTTTAAAGCTTCCGAAGAAAACGGCTTTCTGATAAAATCCATTGCTCCGAGAGAAAGTCCCTTTGCCTCAGAATCGGCATCTTCATTGGCTGTAAGAAAAATAACCGGAATGGCCTCACGCGAATTATCTTTTTCCCACTCTCTTAACGCCTGTATAACTTCAAACCCATCCATTTCTGGCATTCTTATATCAAGTAAAAGAATGTCTATTGGATTTTTTTTGACATAATCCATCAAAAGCTTTCCGTTCTTTAAGCAGTTAACCTTAAATCCTGCTTCTGTAAGTATCGTGTTTGCATGTTTGAGTATGATTATGTCATCATCGACAACAACAACTCTTTCTTCCATAATTTCCCTCTTGTTTATTCCATAATATATTTAACATTCCCCTTTTTTTATGATAATTATGTCTCTACCCCGATTATCTTAGGTATCATTTCATAATCATAATTATCAACAGCTTTTATTATTGCATTAACCTTCTTTGCCTCGCTTTCCGGAATTCTGTATTCCTTAAGAGATTCCGCTACATCTACCACGCTGTCAAAATCAAAACTTTCATAAAACTCTGATATAGCCTTGTAAGATTCGTCCAGTTTATCTGCAGTTATGAGCGGCCGGTTATCAGTTTCGCTTAAATCATTCCGTTCATTCAGCGGTTCCAAATCTTTTGCAAGCTTCCGGTATTTGGAAATAAAATCTGCAAGTTCTCTGTCAAGCGTCTCTGTATCTCCCTCGTCTCCGGCTTTTTCCAGTCTTGCCGCAAATTCACCGAGTTTAAGTGCACCTATAACTCGTGACGTACTCTTAAGCGAATGAACCTTTATCGTAGTATTTCTGATATCTTTCTCAGCCCAGAATTTCTCAATCTCATCAGCATTACTTGCTGCCATATCAAGATACATTTTCAGCGTGGTTATGTAAGACTCTCCGTTTCCGCAGTTAGTCAGACCGGAATCAACATCAATCTCATCCAAATGATAAAGAAAATCGGGAAGTACATAATCATCTTTTTCGTTTTCATCAAATACCGAAATAACCTTGTCCTTCGGAAGATACTGCAAAAGCATCATCTCAAGCCTGTCGGGATTAATCGGCTTGGTGATATAGTCGTCAAATCCTGCATTTATATACATCTCTCGCATACCGGAAATTGCATTGGCCGTAAGACAGATGATAGGTGTTTCGTCATTCGGCGTTCCCTTAATGCCCCGCATTTCTTTTAGAGTTTCTATTCCGTCTTTGTTTGGCATCATGTGATCTAAGAAGATTACATCGAACTGTTTGTTTTTATACAATAAAACAGCTTCTTCTCCGCTTTCAGCTGTATCTATCTGCATCATGGTTCTGCTCAAAAGACCCGAAAATACCTTAAGGTTAATCGGATTGTCATCGACAACTAAAACCTTAGCATCAGGCGCAGTAAATTTTTCCCGGTAATTGCGTCTTTCACTGAGCGATTGCTTGAATGCCTCTTCGTAATTGCCTACGGGATCCCACTTAACAACCTTCTGTTCAAGATCAAAAGAAAAGACTGAACCTTCTCCATAAACACTCTCAACCTGAAGGTGGCTTCCCATCATATCAAGGAAACTCTGCGCTATCGTCATCCCAAGACCCGTACCTTCGATATTACGGTTTCTTTTTTCTTCAATTCGTTCAAACGCTTTGAACAGCCTATCCATATCCTCAGGCTTAATTCCTATACCGGTATCTGCAACTTTTATCGTCAGAATAATTGAATCAGGCTTGTCTTCAATCTTTTTAAATCCTGCCGAGAAAGTTATGCCTCCTTCTTTAGTGTACTTGACTGCATTTGAAAGGATGTTGGTAATAATTTGTTTTATCCTTATCTCATCACCATGGAGAATCGACGGAATTTCTCTTTCAATATCCATATTGAAAGAAAGCCCCTTGTCTTCAGCTTTATTCTGAACCATATTCACAAGATCGTTTAACATGGATATGAAACTGTAATCCACATTAACAATATCCATTTTGCCGGCTTCAATTTTTGAAAAGTCCAGAATATCATTTATTATTCCAAGCAGTGTATTACCCGCCGTCTTGATATTCTCGGAATATTCAATAACATTCTTGTCCTGGCTGTCTCGAAGCACCATTTCGTTAAGTCCCATAATTGCATTCATAGGAGTACGAATATCATGAGACATGGTAGACAGAAAATAAGACTTGGCTTCATTAGCCTGATTAGCCTGTTCCGCTGTATCCGAAAGTTTACGATTGAATGCCAACAGAACAATAAAATTATATATAAGTAAAACAATCAGTCCGACAGAAACTGTACCAAGCAAAAGCCAATCAATTACACGGCTTTCCAAAAGGTCGTTCATAGGAATGAATGCTATAAGATTCCAAAACTTTAACGACTCAAGCGGCGTATAAGATATCATGCAGTCCTCGCCCTTTGAGTTTTTGATTTTCATAGAACCAGTGCCACCGATTATCTCGCGCTTTATTTGCTCATACTCCTCGATGGTAACATCGTTGTAAGATTTATAATATTCAAAGAAATTGTTGTTCTTAAGTGATTTGCCGTGAATGACATAATCACCGTCTTTGTCAATCAGACTTACTTCAACACTCTCGTACTCTCCTTTTAAAAACACCAGTTTTTCTTCAAGGCGACTTAAAGGAACCACTCTCATCAGAAGACCGGTTTTTAATTCACCGGTTTCCGGATCAAGTATCTGTACATAATTCATGAAAGCAATCGATTGTACTCCGTTTAAGGGATTCGTGTAAGCTCTTGTAAGATTAACAACTCCGTCAACGTTACTCACACTGTCAAGATTATCAAATATAGATATATTTTTATAAGAGACCGAATAATCGTCGGGATTACTCAGATTAGATGAAGTAGAAATACCCGAAAAACCCGGAGTATCCATAAAAATAAGATGTCCGGATATTTCAGGTGATGTTTTTGCTTTTCTGATAAAAGATATAGCTTCCTCGGCAGTCATTGGTTCTCCCGATTCAGCAGATCGATTAATATAATTCGACCAAATATCGCAAAGATGCTGCTCGTCCTCAAGATAGTTTGTGATAATCTGACTTACGGTAACAGTCATCTTCTCATATGCATCTATTGCGTTTTTATTGCTCTCTTCCATCTTGGAATTCGTATATTGAACCGTGAAGAACAAAATAAATCCAATTATAAGAAGATTGGGAACAATGACCAGTGCTTTCTTCACGCGACACCCTCCGAGATACCTTACTCAAAAGTTCCGTACATTGCGACAGCATCATCCACAGTGATATCGCCTTTTCCTACCTGATATGCCGCTTTTCTGATTTGTACAGTAAGCGAATCGGTAATACCTAATACTTCAGGAGATACTATTCGATCTGATGGCACTTTGCCAAAAGGAGCATAAACCGAATCAAATGATAAGTCCGTAGTAGGGGTTATCAGACGTTTTACAGAGGCCATCTCATTCAACTCTTTATTTGAAATCAAAAACCTCATAAATTCGTTTGTCATATCCAGATTTTCACAATCCTTGTTAACGGAAAATTCTACAGAAGGACTATCTATAAAATATCCACCTTTCTCTGTTAAAGGAATCGGTGAAAATGTGTATTTAAAAGGAGACTGAGTGAATGCTTCAGACTGACTTTCACGTTTTCTGGTACCGGAAACGGTATCTCCGGCGCAAATCATCATTGGCACATCGCCTTCAAAAAAGCGAAGAATTACCTCAGTGTAATTGTCCTCAATCTGATCACATTCATCGAGATTGATACATCCGCTTTGAATCATCTGTTCAACAGTTTCCAATGCCGGACGCATATATTCCCCTGCCTCGGGATTCAGATTATTGGCAAGCGCAAGTCCTTCAGGATTCTCGGCCAATGTGGCTGCAAATTGCGGATAAGCTACCGTATACATAAAACAGCTGGATGAATCGCGGCTGTATCCCATCATAGGGCTGGAATAACCTTTGTTTTTGAATTTTTCACAAACATCCATAAGTTCAGTCCAAGTAGTAGGGACACTTAGACCTTCTTTTTCAAACAAATCGTTATTCACAAGCATACCATAACTTCTTGAAAAAACCGGCAGCATCAGCACGCGGCCTTCTTCATCATGGTTGATAAGACCGGAGCGAATACAGCTAAGATTAATGCCCAAAGAAGAGTCTGATAAATCTTCAGTATGTGCAATTACCGAATTGTATTTTTCATTCCCAATCATCCATGTATAGGAAAAGAATATATTGGGTTTGTTGTCTCCTTCCAAAACTGTACCCAGTATGTTATTATAGTCGTCAAGCTTCATATAACTAAGCTGAACATTAGGATATATCTCGTTGAACCGGTCAAATTCTGCTTCCAAAGCCTCAAAATTATCATAACTTCCGACTACCGTAATATTGCAATTTGTATTTGTGTCGAGAGCCGGAACGAATTCATCGGAATTCTTTCCCGTTTTTTTGATGGCGCATGCAGTCAGTGATATGACAGAACATATGGCTAAAATAGTGCAGATCAACTTTTTCATTTCCTCTTCCCCTCCTTGATTCTGCAAAACTCTTTTAGATCTGTGTATTATTCGAATACTTTAATCGAAAAACACTTCGCGCCATAGTATCAGTGTGCACGAAGTGCTTTCGCTTTTAATTTAGTTATTTTATTAGTTTGGTTTTACTCTTCCTCTTCCTTACGGCGTCTAAGCATAACTACCGGAGCCACGATAAGTCCAATCAATATCGCACCAAAACCGAACATCATGAAGAACGGTTTGTAGTCGAATGAATAATCGGTTGGAGCAGGATAAATAATATTCGTAAAATAAATATCAATACTGTTTTCCCAGCTTCCGTTATCATAATTATTCTGTTCAGGATCGAAGTCAGCTTTGTTGGCCGAATTTCTCCACTCGCGTGTTTCGAAAGCGAATGTTCTATTAACGTTATCCGTTAATAAATTATCCATTATTCCTGTCAAATGGTCGGTGGTTACAGTAGTTTCATTGGCTGTTGTATCCTGTGTGATGAGAAGAGTATACTTGTAATCCGCGTTGAAATTCTTGTATGTATTTCTGCCACAGTAGAATACATGTCCATCCTTTATTACATTACCGTCACGATCTATAACCTTTATTTCAACACTGTCAACTCCGTTAAAATTTGTAAGATGATTAACAGTAGCAATTACCTGGTAATCCTGATTGTTTTTAAGTTTCGTAGTCACGGAGCCCCATCTTTGATCAGGTACACCATTTCCATTTATTCCGCCATACTGGTTAAGTTTTCCGCAAACCCAGTCATCGGTAACCGCTATAGTGTAATCAAATTCAGCTTCCGAACTAACCCCTACTACCTGGTTATGAACAGTAAATGTGAAAGTCTGAGATTGAGAACTTGTCCAGCATGTGAGAAGCGTAACACTGTCGTTAACACGTCCATCGAAATCAAACTCATATGTCCTATAGTTATCATCTTTATCAACTACAGAAGAATAATTTGAATACCTTAATTTACTGGTTTTATTAGCCGATTTCATCCACTTGTAAAAGTCCCATGTCGATATATCTGAGTTGGGATTAGGATCCGTGGGTTTGGGAACCTTTTCACCCTTCGCCATGGTATAGGTAATATAGCGTGAATCGGGATCACTCCTATAATACAGATATGGTTCGTCATTAGGATCTGAATCATCCGTCCATGTATGCAATAACAATTGTGGATTATCTTTATAAGATATATCGAATGTTACTGTAACAGTATCAGTCCATACAGCATATAAAGATTTTTCATTATCATATAATTCAGCGGGATCTTTGCTGAAGTCCCAGAGATAATCACTTTTTACTTTATCGAGGACATTCTCATTTTCACCCGGAGTAATAGTCGTATTACCCCATGTGACCGGGTCAGTTGAACTAAAATCAGTATGCGCTGCTATGTCCGTGTTATCTGTCCAGCCTAAAAAGATCTTGCCGGTTTTTGTTGGATTTTGAGGCTCATAATCATTATTCGCAACTGCTATATTCGCATCCAAACCATAAACATCATTGGAAAGATGTACATAATCAGTGCTGGGCTCAGTCCATGTACCACCATTTACATCATAAAGAAGCTGTACATCGAGAACATCTTCATAGG
Organism: uncultured Lachnospiraceae bacterium; assembly: GCA_947303375.1. Taxonomy (GTDB): domain Bacteria; phylum Bacillota; class Clostridia; order Lachnospirales; family Lachnospiraceae; genus UBA3766. Next base: position 8,667 of record CAMYYF010000022.1, on the reverse strand, counting down.
TAACGATTATACCCTCTTCATCGGTTTGAAGTTCTGCATTATAAGTTACTTCTCCATAATAAACTATATCATTACTTCCGGTTCCATAGGCGCTATTTTGGAATTCACCACTTACACTCATCTTACGATGAATATGTTTGTTTATAACGGTTGCAGTTAATACCTCTCCCGCACCCTGTGGAAGAACCACCTTAACACTATCACCTTTTGGAACGACAAAAGATGTTGTAGTCTGTTCGCGATTAAATGCACCTGTTACCTTATTGACAATACTAACAGCATTTCCTGCTCCGCTCAAATTGACCGTGATATCATCCTTGGTATCATTAACAAAGGTTGCATAAACCATAGGCTCCCACATAGCATAAAGTATTTTATTTGTTTCGTTTCTGGTAACCGATGCAACAGAGTCTGACGCAAATGTAGGAATAAATGCTTTTCCGGTTGTCGGGTTCAGTGGATCTGATTCCTCATCGAAACCGATTAGTAAATAATTATTATCATGTGCGAAGAAGTTAATGCCCTGAACACCATTAATAGTCTCGGTGGTAGCATAACGATACAGATGTAGTGCAATGTTGGACTGTATATCACCTATTAAAATCTGTGTAGGCCTGCCATTATATAATTCAGATGAATCATTAATTATCTGACTGCCCGGACCGGTTAATTCGGGAAGTTGATTGTTATGCAGGTTACTGATATATCCGAGATAATCATCATTCGCATCGAGAATCAAATTTGTAACTTCAGGTTTACGGACTGATTCCGTATCTTTCTCGTAATATGCCTGCATATGGATTATTTTTCCATAAGAATTGCTTTGTGTGGAAAGATTAGAATCTATTGTAAATGGATCGCCGGGCTGATAATAATTGGGGTCTCCAAAAGGCTCCCAGTTAATATATGTATCATTTCCAAATGGTTTTGTTCCGTTTTCACGGACAACACGCCAGCCACGGAAAACCCACCCTGAGGTAACATTAGTCGGAGCATTTAAAATAACCGTTGATGCCTGATCTGCATAGAGTTCAAGTGTGGGATCCGTAGGATCTGTCCAGGCATTATGGTCTATTTCACCTATGACGGCAGTTACAGTTCCATTTTCCTCATCAAAATAATACGGATTATACTGAATATAATATCCGCCATCCAAACGCCACATAGCGCGGAGTTCCAAAGGTCCTGTTAACGGATCATTAAAATTGTACGGCATAGAAGAAACGGAACCATTCTGGACCTTATACCATCCCATAAAGGTATAATGTTCGCCATCTGTCGGACGATAAGGATAATCTGTATATGTATCAATAAAATCCTGTAAGCTTCCAACGCCGGACAAATTGGTATAATAAGAGGAATCTGCATTGGCAATACCATCACAATATTCATCGTAATAATCAGAAATATTGTTTTCTTCTACATATACAGCATTACGTAAAATACTCGGATAACCCCAATCACCTTCTTCAGGAATTCCAAGAAATTGAGTATTGATGTAATAATATTTTGTTCCTGTATAGGTAGCCAGCTCTTTATCCGACAATTTAATATATTTTTTCTCAGAAGTATATTCCCCTACGGGCGTTCCATAATCAGCCCAGAAATATGTTGACACAGATGCATTAGCCCTATGATCTAAGACACCACCGTTCGGATCAATTTTTACTAAAAACTGCAGAACTTTAACATACGGATAAAGTACCACATTTTGACAGGGCATTGTTTCATTTGCAAAGTCAAATTGTTCACCAACGCCTCCCGCATTGGTATACCAACCTCTGAACTCATAGCCTTCGGGAATAGTAACATTATCGGTATATTTGTTAGCATTTGCCAAAGATTCGTTATAATAATAGTTGTCTGATATTGTTGTGCTTCCAAGGTTAAAAGTCAGTGTATACTGCTTGGGTCTGTAGAAGAAATAAATATCATATTCATTTTGTGAAGTAGTGCTGTTTAGGTGTTGAACGGGATCATAGCAGCTGTAAACCAGTTCATATCCGTCCAATTCCCAGCCGAGCTGGTACTCCGGTTTCAAGTTAGATACAACGGAAGTATCGGAAAGTATATAGTATTCTTTACCCGTAATAGTGCTACTGTCTGCTCCGGTGTTCACACTCCACGTTGTTCGTGAATAATCCTCGTAATCCGACCCTTGGACAGTCTGATATGCATTTGAATCATATGTCCCATCAATTGCCTCAATCATGTAATGATAACGCTTGAATCGTTCTGTATTATTCGCATCACCAAAATACGCTACCAGATGGTGAACCTGATTTTCGTTGATAAGTCCGGTACCACTACGGTTGGTGCACAATTCCGCCGACATATATTCATGAATACCATTGATGTCCGAGTTGTTACCTTGGTTGTCGCCGTTATGCGGACGGTGATTGGCATTATAGGCGTATAGGCTGTCCCAATAAGCAGTCCAGATATAAAGGGTTTTTTGTTTATGATCATTCTGCGAAACAATTGGCGATGAATATTGAAAATTCGTATTGGTGGGTGATGGCCATTGGTCACCGATATAGGCGCCATATTTGGCTTCAATGACGTATAGATTTTCATCATTTTCTGTATTATTCGAATTAGTACCGGGAACATAATCTCCCATGACATTGTCTGCAAAAGTTTGATAGGTTGAGTCATAGCTCTTGCCTTCATATGTCATGGAAAAGGTTCCTAAGTGAGACTTCGATCCCTTCCCTGTGTAACCCAGAGCGGTAACTGCGTCATCATTATACATATATTCAATCCAGTTACCGTCCCAGTTAGGATAAGAATCGTTTTTCATCTGACCGGCATTCTTTACATAACCGTCATGTCCGATATGAAATACAAGTTTGAATGTTTTTCTTTCAAAATAAACATTATATGTAGAGCTTCCGTCACCTTTGATAACTATAGAAGCATCAGATAAGGATTCATTTAAATCGTAGAATTTTTCCTCGCCTGCAAGTACAGCCCCTACATTATCAAGATATTCGCGTTCAATAATCTTATTAGAGTTTTCATCAGTACAATTCTTTAATGCAGATAATGGGAGTGTTTTGCCGGAAGAATAAGACGCACCTATATCTGCGGTATGAACAACTTTTACAGCACTGGGAGTATAGTCGTCTTTAGGATCTGATGGAGCAATATAGTTCTTGTCCTGCGCATTTTCTGTCCAATAAACAACAGTAATCTCAGTATCATCCGGAGCCCAATTTGCACACAAGTTCAGACGATCAAGAGGATCGTATAGTTTTAACCTGTATTTAAATTGGTGATTTTCATCCTCTTCATAAACTATCTTAAAAAGAACATTTCCTGAGCCGTCTGTTGTCAGAGTACCTCTTCCATTTCCGTTATCTTGAACACCCCACATTCCGGGAGTAGTTACAATAGTTCCGTCTCCGTTTGCGATTTTTACAGCCTTTGTAGAAACTGTAACAGTATTAGTAATCAACTGTTCGCCTGAAAGAGTAAGATAAGTCACTTTCACATCGGCCTCATCATCAAGATTGATTATCTCACCTGTATTTGCATCTGTTTTAGCAAAAGCATACCAGCCATCAAAAGTATAACCATCTCTTTGGGATTTGGTTAAAGAAGTAAAGTAAGTTTCGTTGTCTGCTGATGATTCTTTTGAAAGTTCATGCTCTGAACCTGAATAACCCCACGACCTAAGAAAACGTGAAGATACATAAGAAGCACCACTACCGCTGACGCCTGAGAAGAAATCAACCCAACGAGCCTGAACAAATACGGGGTATAAATCGATACTCTCTCTTCCCGTAAAATCGAGCGTCATATATACGCCTTCTTTTCCGGGATCGTTCTTTACTTCACCTGTATAATCTATTGTCTGTTTTGATACCCAAACATTCGGTTCTGCTTCATATTCCCAGCCTAAAAATACAACATGTACGGGATCAGTACTGTTGGAACGTATATCACTGATTTTAACATCTGCAGAAGTTGTACTACCTAAAGCAATAAGCTTACGCGTCATCAGGTTGTTTGATGATTCTCCTCTGGGACGTAACATATAATTTACAAAATGGTAGTTTTCAAACAAAGGAGCAAGAAATACATGAACATTACCATCACTGTCTGCTGTTCCGCTGCCACTAACGCCGTATAAGGACCAACTGATTGTACCGCCACTTTCTGAAATAGAAATAGGCTTTTCAAAACTAATACGATTCGGATTTGCAGGCCATGTATAATACAACTTGTTATTGGATATTCCAACACCATAATCATTCGTAGTACCACCGATTACCTTGGGGTCTACTACATACCAGCCATAAAAATATTTATCAGAATCATTTGCCGGATCAGCAATAAGTTCAAGTGTATCGCCATCCTTAAGAATCTGAGTGGTCTGGGGGTCATTATGTGTATTTTTAAAAGTATAAGGATCTACAGCATAATATGCTGAACTTCCCGAACCTATAGGATTGTCGGTGCATTCCTTGATAAAATGGAACATTACGCGAGGATTCTCTATTGTTCCTCCCTCATGTCCGATTACAACGTATACAGAGAAACTGTCCGTAGAAAATTCTACAGTCTCTTCATTTACAGTTGATTCAACATCGTAAACCAGGAAGTTTTCTTCGTTTTTATCTTCTACGAAGTGGAGAACGTTTACGTTTTCGAATTCGTCTAAAGACACGCCAACAACGCGGATGCTGACATCCACGTTGCCTGTGGGCTCGTATACTATATTCTCATCGTTTTTATCGGCAATCTTTATGTCAAAAACTTTAGAGAATGCAATGTCTTCAGCCTTTGCACCAACCTTTGATGCTGACTCTTCGATATACTCATCATATCCTTCATCGTCGGGTTTTAATTCATCAACTTTAAGTTCGGTGTCCATAGGTATGCCGGACTGATTGTCGTAAGAAACATTGATTTCATAGGTGTTGCCGTCTGAAGCAACCATTGTTGCCGTCAGTTTGGTTTCTGTTACAGAATTATCAGTTGAAGGAGCAGTCGTTACTTGTTCGAAACTTTCATCATCATTTTTGTTTTGTACTGTCGGAATTTCTGTAACAACTTCACCGGGTGCTGTAAGTTCTTCGGTCTGTGCAATAGGAGTTTCGTCAACATTGCTTTCAACTTCTACAACCTGTTCCGTCTGGATATCGTTAGTTTCATCAACAACTTCATTCTGCTCTGCAGGAACTTCATTAATATCGCCAACTGATTCGTTCTGCTCAGTTGCAGTTTCTGCCGTCTCAGCAACTACTTCGTTCTGCTCACTCGGAATATCGATACTATTTTCAATTGTATTTTCAGTCTCTACAGTCTGGACTTCCGGAGTCTCATTAATCAGTACTTCCTGAAGACCTTCGGGCACGGAAATAACTCGTGTGTCATCTCCGTCTGCCAAAGCAACGAGCGGAGTCTGACCTACGAGGCATATAAACAAACATGCAATTATCCAGGCTGTCAGTAATCTTTTCTTCATAATATTTCTCCGAATTATCTTTTATAAGATTATTCGCTTAAACTTATTCCGTCTTCTTTTTTATCTTTTTTAGGTCTTTTATATCTTGTGAGAATAAACTCTGCCAGAATGCTGCCAATCATAAGAAGCAACATTAAAGGCGTCCACTTATCGATGATAACCATCGGAAGTCTCATGTCTTCTGTCAGGATAAATGCAATCACACCGGCAATTGCAAATATTACTTCAAGTATGATTCCTGCAATGAACTTTCCGGTAAAGGCTTTAACCTTGTAGAACAGTTCTTCTACTGCCTTGCAGAAACCATCTTTTGAAACGTATCCGTTTTCACTCTTCTTGGTTGCGACATTCATAATTCTCTCACGTTCTGTCCAGTCTTCAGGAGACATATCCTGTGCTTCGAAGAGTGCTTCTTTCGCTTTATTAACTTTGCGCATCTTGTGTATGCGTCCGTATTTCTTTCTGAGGAAGAAAATCGGGATTAAAATATAAATCGGTATTATGAGGCAAATCAGATTGACAAGAGCCCAGGCATCACGGCCATAGGAGCTTCCGCCGGGAACAAACTTGTCGGTAATATCTATTTTACCGTCTTCATCTTTGTCTTTTTCATCAGGTGTATTCGGATTATTATCCGGAGTTTGTGTATCCGGTTTGTCGGGATTATCTATAACGTCAGGGTTTGTAATTCCGTCATCCGTCACGCCTGTCGGACCTACTGGTGTATTAGAGCCTATCGGTGTATTATCTTTGCCGATTGAAGATGTATCATCTGATGTCGAAGTATTCGAAGGTGGCTCTTCTTTAAGTGTAAAATAAACTACCAGTCTTCCGTTTGTAGTCGTATCACGGCAAGTGGAAAGTGCTATGATTTTTTTTGCATTTGTAAGTGCCGAAGGTCTGATATAACGTGAATATCTGTTTACAAATTCCACTACATCGTTAAAACCGAGACTGCCCACATCATAAACACTGTCTTCGTAAGCATCTGTAAGAACTACAGCCCAAAGTTCCAATTTATATGAACCGCTGAGACAAGTAAATGATCCCCCGGTATTATTGTCAAAGAAATCTTTATCAAGGAATTTATCCAAATCGCCGAACATAGCTCCGTTATCCATATGATGTCCGTAGATAACGATATAATCATCGCTTAAATCGGCTTTATTGTAAGCCGACATATAAATAGATCCTGACAGGCTTGAGTTGCCATACATATCATGGTATGCATAATACAATTCATCGCCATCCTGCATAACCGGATAGACGATATTCGTTCCATCAATTGTAAGCAATCCTCTGTAGTCCTTATTCTGAGTAGCCAGGTTTTCCTGAACCTCAACCGACTTTATTTCCTCTGCCGTTAATCCGCCGGAGGAAAATGCACGGTTTTGCGTATATAACTGTTCGTAAATTGAATATCCGCTGAAAATAATAAGTATAAACCCTAAAAGAAAGGAAACAGCCAAGAGAATACGGATGCCGATAACGCTTAACTTGTCTATTGAATCTTTTAAACTTGAATTATGCATCCGTTCTCTCCTTTCTTTGTTATTTGCAGCTTTTTATCAATTCGTCTTACTGCACTATTGACGATTTCTTTAATTTCTTTTTATCTGCTATTATAAGTTGCTTCTTCGAATCACATTAATGACGGTTCCGAGTATTTCTTTCTTTTTAACAGGTCCGAAATATCTGGAGTCAAGTCCTTCCCTACGGCTGTCAACCAAAATGAAATATTCATCCTCGCCAAGTGTCAGCGGGTAATTAACCATATCATCACGCTTGGGGGTTTCATAATATATCTTGTCTTCAACCAGTATATTACCGTTAACTACAGGTCGATTCGCATCATTAATCTCTATTGTATCTCCGGGAGCGGCAATTACACGTCCTACCATCAGCCTTTTCTTGGTTTCTTCCGGAATTACCTTTTCAAAAACCACTATCTCATGGAACGAAGCATCTCGGTCCAAGCGATAGAAAATCAGCAAATCTCCGGCATCCACACGTGGCGTCATATCCAGGTTGGGCATATGTGTAATACCGATAATCTTGAAGAATAGAATCCATACTACCAGTACAAAAACTGCAAGGAATATTAAGAACCAGTGATAGTTCCTAAAGCCCTTCTCATAGCGATCAAGTTGCTTCATAAGCTTATCCGTATCGCGCCCGTTTTGTTCATTTTTAAGTTCAGAATTGTCGTTTAAGTCCGTCATTATCGTGTTCCTAATCCATTTTTAAGGTAAAAGACCCGACAGCTGTATTAATATAGCCATCGGATCTTTTATTTTAGCTAATCATATATAAATCAATATGAATCATATTAGCCACCTGTCGCCAGCAATTACTTTGCTGTCTCTTTTTTATTTGTCTGGTTGTATAAAACAATACCGAGTGTAATGAAGAAGATGCCTCCTAAAAGGATTAACATATAAGGAGCAAATCTTACAACAAAACCTGTAGGAGAGATGAGCTGTAAGTTGTTGTCTACAGCGATTGAATGTGCTACATCGTCGTCAGTATTTACTGTAGGGGTGAAAGATGCCTTGGTTGACTGATAAGCTTCTTTGGGAGATGCCTGCGCTGTTGCTACAGTAGGAGCTGTTCCGTCAATAACAGCAGTATCAACAGTATCATCAGCTGTGCTGGTAGTACCATCTACAGTGGTAGTAACCTGGTATGTAACACCAGCCATATCGTTGGTCTCGTATACTTCTATCTGTGTTCCATTTGGAATACCGATATATTTAACCGAAGCGCCATCCTTCAATGTCAAAATACCCTTGGTGTTTCCAGCTGAAAGTGCTGCTGAAGCAGGGTCTGTAAATCCGCCGGCAGTTCCTGTAGTAGAAGAACTAATATCTACCGCATTGCTAATAGCTGCATTAGTAAACAATACTGTGAAGGGGAATGCATGAGTAGCTTTTGCATAGTTATCATTAGTAACTGTCTTACTTACTGTAACGTTATATGTATAATAACTGTCTGCAAGATAATCAGTGCCATCATTTGTTCCTGCAACGAAACCGTTTGTCTTTACAGCACCGGCAGTAGCTGTATCGCCTGCATCAGTAATTTCTTCGCTTTCCAGCATACATACATAACCATATATGTCCCATTCAGCTGCAGTTGCACCATTTGTAAATCCTGAAGTTGCCGGACGAACATAAACATCCAAATAACGA
>CAMYYF010000021.1:0-15760 GCA_947303375.1 uncultured Lachnospiraceae bacterium | reverse complement strand
TACTTCAACATCGTAGTCGCCATATACACCCATTACCTCAAATGTCAGATGATGATTTCCTACTCCCCATTGATTCGTCGGAGACTGATCATCATTTATATCACCGAAACCTCTTCGGTTAATAAATTCTTCATCTTTGCCCAGTGCCTCGGCCAAATCCCTGCGAACCTGGTCCGGGTTACCTACAAACGGATCATCTCTTAAGCTTGTCTGGACACTGATTTCATCAGGCCATGTACCATATGCATACCATTCATCCCAGACTTCTTTCTCTTTTTCTTCATCCCAGTAACGGTCTCTTGAGTCTTTGTCTCCTTCCAGAACATTGCGTCCTTTAGTTACAGTAACGCTTTGAATCGGGCTCTCAACAATTACTGCCGTATAGGAATTGGTTCTGCCTGCATAATAGAATACTGACTTATAAGGGAAACCGGGCTCTGTCCACAGATTATCCGGATCCTGATCGTCGTCCATATCTGAATGGAAATTAAAACCACCTACAATCGTCCTAACCTGATCATACAACTGATCGGGAGATCCGCTTAGTTCTTTTTCTTCCTCTCCATCCATATAAAATACATGGATTGTATCAGGCCAAGCATCATAACGGTACCATTCTACTTCTTGACCATTCCAGTCCCATTTTTCAAGATACGCAGTACCCTGCAATAATTCTTTTTGATCAATGACTATTCTTGTTACAGGATTATAAACGACTTCCACATCATAATCCGCACATACACCAAGTACATTAAATCTCTGGTGGTGAACGCCGACACCCTCCCATGTTACTTCAAACTGATTGTCGTATTCATCACCGAATCCGCCTCTGTTGAATTCATCCTCGCTTATACCGAGAGCTGCAATCAAATCCTGCTTTACCTTATCCGGTTCTCCTTCAAAAGGTTCCTCACTAAGTGAAGGAGCTGTTACTCGAATCTTATTAGGCCAGGTGGGATATGCTTCATATTCAACTTCTTCATCCTGTCCGGTGTATTCATTGAAGAACCAATCACGTCTTCGATCTCTGTCACCCTCCAAAACCTGAAGTCCTTCCAATACTTCTACGCTCTGAATAGGATTTGCGGTTATTGTTGCCTTATATGTTCCACTGAAAGAAGCAAACCCATAAGAAACCTGATATTCACCGGGGGCGGGATATCCCGCAGGGGGATTCTGGAAAGATGTATCATCCCACCATAATTCCGGTCTTATTCCCGTTTTTTCCTCAAACCAGTCAACTACTTGCCATACATCACCATATTCTTCATCAAATACGGAACCATCCGTAAGTACGACCTTGAACCTCGGTGCGAAATCATATTTCTGCCACTCAACCTCATGATGTCCTTGATCATCATCATAGTCGCCACATGTAAAAGTTGAACCCTCAACAAGACTTCTGTCGTATGCAGTAACACTTGCAACAGGATTTGCCACAATACTTAATGTCCATTCCGCAACAAGCCCGTCCAAATAATAAGCTATACGGAATGTATCCCCTGCATCTCCGTTTGACGGATTTTCCGAATTATCATCAATATGACAATCAAAGGAATGATCCGGATATTTATCGTAAAGCCACCGCATTACTTCCCAGAGAGGCCCATAGTAAGTTTCTTCATCTTCCGTTTTAACGAAATAATTCGTACTTTCCAGTTCATAATCATCGCTCTCTATAAATGTCTTGTCATCCGCACTAAATTCAATGATGGGAGTTTCATTCTGCTCTTCCTCGCCCGAACCGTTTCTTGGGCTTTCGGGAATAGTGTTTTCCTCATTGGGATCCAATTCGGGACTTACTTCCTCGGAATAGATTACTTCCTCTTCCTCAGATAAATCTTCATCTTCGGAATCGATTATATCGGAATCTGTTTCCTCTATTTCAGCTTCTTCGGAATAAGTTTCTTCCGCATCTGTTTCTTCGGAATCGGTTTCTTCAACATCCGCTACATCTGAGTCTTCTTCTGTATCTTCTTCGTCAGAATATGCTTCATCATTTTCTGTTTCATCTGATTCCACATTCTCCGAATCCGCATCTTCAGAATCAGCTTCATCTGTTACTGCTTCATTCACTGCATCGGAGTCTGATTCTTCCAAATCAGTTTCATCCTCAGATTCTTCGATATCCGATTCATCCAAATCAAAATCTGTTTCATCTGCTTCAAATGCTTCGCCTTCTGCCAAATCGGTTTCATCGGCAATCTGCTCTTCTATTACCGTCTGAGCATAGCCATCCCCTTCTTTTGCATAAACAGATGAAGGCATCATAAGAACAACCAGCATAATTGCCATAATCATGCTGAGTACTCTTGTTGCATTCTTCTTCCACTTGTACCTTAGCTTCATACTTCGCTCCCCCTCTCATACAATGTGCTGTTTTTATTCATTTTTTTATATCTCAGAAAAACAAGTATTTGTTTTTTTCATCATAATGTATATTTCGACAAAATACCTGATTTCCTTAATACATATAATGCTCAAAAGAGCCCAAAATTATAAAAAATTTTGAGCTCTCCAAAGAATGTTGTATTTATTTAGCACCTTTTTTAAATATAACCGCAAAAACGGTCAAAAACAGAATCTTGATATCCTTCCAAATAGACCAGTCGTCTATATATTCCATATCAAGTTTTATAACTTCTTCAAAATCAGTAATCTCGCTTCTTCCGGACACCTGCCACATGCCTGTTATTCCCGGAGTCATGCAAAGTCTGCATTTATGCTTGGGCGAGTACTGCTCATATTCCTGAACTGTTGGCGGTCTCGTTCCGACAAGACTCATATCTCCCTTTAATACATTGAAAAATTGAGGAAATTCATCAAGACTTGTCTTTCTTAAGAATTTTCCGACCTTGGTAATTCTCGGGTCTTCCTGCATCTTAAACATTAGACCGTTCATTTCGTTTTGTTCCATAAGCTTTTCTTTTTGTGCCTCAGCATTAACAGACATGGATCTGAACTTATAGAACGTGAAAATACGACCGTTTTTTCCGACACGCGGCTGTTTAAAAATAACCGGTCCCTTTGAATCAGCTTTAATGGCAATTGCAATAAACGGAAAGATAATTCCTGTAATAATAAGACCTACAACCGCTCCACATAAATCAAGAATACGTTTCAACACTTTCTGCTTCCAGGAGAATATGTTTCTCGCATATTCGACAGTTGCGTATTTGCCGACACGGTTAAGGGTCTTCTTGCCTGAATCTATGATATCAAACGAAGATATACATACATTAACTATAATGCCCATATTCTGAAGCTGCGCTACCCAGTCCGTAAGTGTTTCCGTGCCTTCCAGTGAATTATCGTATAAGAATACTTCATCAATCTCATTATGAGTGGCGAATTCTATCAAATCTTTACCGCCGCATACTACAGGAAAGCCTAGCACGGTTTGATGCCCCGGAACAATTTGTGCGTTTGAATGAACATCATCCGTAAGTGCAACTCCTATAATCATACGATTCCATTCGTTATATTTTATAATCTGCGATATCGTTTCTTCCGCTATAGCCCCGGGAAGAACAACAAGCATCTTACTGCTGTATTTACCCGATTTGTAGACTCTGTTCATAAAAGACTTAAGAAGAAATCTTTCGAGCCAGAGAAGAATGGTGTTGACTATAATAAAATATCCGTAAAGCAAACGTGAAATATCATCCGCACGATGAAGAACGATAATGATAATAAACGCTGCACCTATAAAAAATATTTCCTGAAAAATAATACTTCTGAGTTCGGCTATCAAGCCTCGAACAAACATTTTCTTATTCCAGTCATGAGCAAATCCGACAAGGATATATGCTAAAAGAAATATATATATTAACCAGTCCTGGTCAAAATTATTGTCTCTGCCAAAAAACAAACGATATCTGATCAGATACGCTATAAATAAACTTATACAAACAACGACCAGATCAACCGTCATTGTAATAAGCTGTTCAAGACGTTTCCTCTTTTCGTACATAAATCACATATCTCCTAAAACATAATAAAAAGCATTGTTATTATATCATAATAATCCAATGACGGCAAAAACGAACCTTTTTGTAAATGTCATATTATATTAAGCTCTGACATCCAGAAAGTTTGCTTTACCCGTTATTTCAATTTTCACGGAATTTGCCGGAACGAAAACGCAGCTTCCTTTACGGAAATCTATATGTTCCGAACCATACGTCATTCTTCCCTGACCATCAATGCAGAGGAGAACTCTGAAACTAAACGAATCCGCTTCGTACGGGACATTCAAAACATCAACTCCATCCGCATTAATAAGCATTCTCGACACTTCAAAGTATCTGCACCTTGCCAGTAATTCAGTCGCCGCTCCGCGTCTGTATTTTAATACACGAAGAGGCTGGCGCGGGAAACTGCTTTTGGTATAATCCATCACTTTCAAAGCTTTGTCAATGTGAAGTTTTCTTTTTTGTCCGTTTTTATCTGTTCTGTCGTAATCGAAAATTCTGTATGTAAGGTTTGAGCTTTCCTGAATTTCCGCAAGTATAATTCCCGAACCTATTGCGTGAACCGTCCCTGCATTCACCATAAAAACATCATCCTTTTCAACCGGGATTTCATTAAGATGTTTTTGAAGAGTTCCGTTAGCTATCGCGTTTTTAACCGTCTCTTCTTCGGTGTTATGTGCGAAACCGTAAATCAGTTTGGAATCGGGTTTTGCATCCAGGATGTACCACATCTCCGTTTTACCATGTTCACCATTCTCATATTCAAATGCATATTCATCATTCGGATGAACCTGAAGAGAAAGTTTTTCATTGGCATCAATCAGTTTAATTAAAAGAGGAAATCCGAAAGATTTGTCCGGATGTGAACCCAAGAATTCCGGATTATCATCCAAAACGTTATTTAAAGTCTTTCCCCGGAATTCTCCCGAAATAATCATGCTTTCTCCGTCAGGATGAACACTGCATTCCCAGCTTTCGGCCAAAGGAGATATTTCGGTATCTTTATTAAATTCTTTTTTTAACCTGTCTCCTCCCCAGATGTAATCTTTATACACAGGACAAAGGAGAAACGGAGCATTATTCATGAATTCATCCTTTACAGTTCATGCTTCTCTTTGTCAAAAACCGATATTTCATCTCCAAGCTGTACTTCTATAAGCATTAATTGGGTATCTGCGAATATTGTATGTTTGCAGCCGGCACACATGGTAATAACATCACCTTTGGAAACATTCTGCTCCATACCGTCGACAACCGTACGGCCTTTGCCTTCAATCACAACCCAAACTTCGTCTCTGTTTTTATGGGAATGATAGTTCATCGAATGTCCGGGGTTTAAAGTGACTTTAACGGTCAATGAGCCGTCTTCCACATCAATAACCTTGTAGCTTCCCCATGATTTCTCCGCAAACATGGTCTCACCGGCAAATTTATCCACATAGGGTTTGATGTATGAACTCTGATGCTTGTCAGAAACAAGAATTCCTTCGGGAGATGCCGAAATAACAACATCTGAAAGTCCCATCGCCAGAATCGGTACATCCATTTCATTTATTATGTGGACATTGTTGCATTCATCTCCCAATTCGCCTTTACCTATCACATTGTCGGTAATGCTTTCGGTTAATGTATTCCATGTACCTATATCTTTCCACTTTCCGCGGAATCTGTTAACCTGAATCTTATTTTCCTTTTCGACAACAGCATAGTCAAAAGATATTTTCTCCAAAGAACTATATTTGGAGAACAAATCATAATAATCTGTAAAATCTATTAATTCATGGGCTTTATCTATTACATACTTGAGTTTATAAGCAAATATTCCGCCATTCCAAAGAGCCCCTTCTTTAATATATTCAGCTGCGGTTTCTTCTGAAGGTTTTTCCTTAAACGCCTTAACAAATGAGGTTTCAGAATTCTCCGCGGGGATAATATATCCGTATTTATCTGAAGGATAAGTAGGTTCTATTCCCATAAGGACAAGATTTGCTTCTCCTTTGTCTGCCTGCTTGGCAAGACCTTTTACGCATTCAAAGTAATCTTCTTCAACAAAAGGATCTATAGGACAAACTACTACAGATTCATTTTCATCCACCTTCAATACGTCTTTAAGATACATTGTTGCCAGAGCAATCGCAGGGAAAGTATCTCTTCTGCAGGGTTCCACCGATATTCCTACATTCTCTTCCAATTGATTATTTATCGCGGAAACCTGACTTTTGGCGGTTGCAATTGTTATTTTTGCTTCAGGATCAACTTTCTTAATCTGACCGTAGATTCTCTGAACCATCGATTCATATTCGCCGTCTTCGCGACGGAAAAACTTAATAAACTGTTTAGATCTGATTTCGTTTGAAAGAGGCCAAAGTCTCTTGCCCGAGCCACCGGATAACAATATTATATTCATATTTGTAAATTACCCCTTTTAATAGTATAATTAATACGCTTAAACGCTACATGCAGATTTTATCAAAAATAAGAAAAAATGGCAATCCGCACGCAAGAAAGGAAGCAATTAAAGAATGAGCAAAAAGAAGGCATTAATTACCGGAGTTACAGGTCAGGACGGATCATATCTGTCTGAGTTTCTGCTTGAAAAAGGATATGAAGTTCACGGAATAATCAGAAGAAGTTCCGTTGATTATAGAGAAAGAATCGTTCATCTTGAAGAAAACCCCGATTTTCATCTTCATTACGGCGATTTATCCGATTCTATGAGTCTGGTTAAGGTTATCGGAAGCGTTCGACCTGATGAAATTTATAATTTAGCCGCTCAAAGCCATGTTCAGGTATCCTTCGATGTACCGGAATTTACCGCTGATGTAGACGCAACGGGTGTATTAAGAATACTCGAAGCCGTAAGAGTATGCGGATTGGCAGATACCTGTCGTATATATCAGGCTTCCACTTCAGAACTGTACGGCAAAGTTGAGGAAGTTCCTCAATCGGAAACCACACCATTCCACCCCTATTCTCCTTATGCAGTTGCAAAGCAATACGGATTCTGGATCACCAAAGAATACCGCGAAGCTTATAATATGTTTTGCTGTTCCGGAATACTCTTCAACCATGAATCCGAAAGAAGAGGCGAAACATTTGTTACCAGAAAAATAACTCTCGCAGCTTCACGTATAGCCCAGGGAAAACAGGATAAATTATATCTCGGCAATCTGTCATCTCTTCGCGACTGGGGATATGCCAAAGATTATGTTGAATGTATGTGGTTAATCTTACAGAACAGCAAACCCGAAGATTATGTTATCGCCACGGGAGTACAGCACTCTGTCAGAGAATTTGCAACTCTTGCCTTTCATTATGCCGGCATAGAAATCGAATGGCAGGGTGAAGGTATAAACGAAAAGGGAATAGATAAAAAAACCGGAAAAATACTTATCGAAGTATCTCCCGATTTTTATCGTCCTACCGATGTGGTTAATCTCTGGGGTGATCCAAGCAAAGCAAAAAATGAACTTGGATGGAATCCGACCAAGACAAGCTTTGAAGATCTTGTAAAACTGATGGTCGAACACGATATGAAAAAAGTTGCCGCAGAGCGTGCAGAAGAACATATTAAAAACAATCTCGCCGAATATTTGGAAAAGGGAATTGTTAAATAATTAAATTATCATATCCTGAAGCTTTTTAGCTTCCGTAGATATTTCAAATCCTTTAGATACGAAGTTGTTCTTAACGACTTCGTATTTTTCTCTTTTAAGAGCTTTCATTTCTTCAATTTTTTTGCTCCATGCTTTAGCACCCAAATCCAATTCAAAGAATATAAAAGAATCATTCATTCTGACTTCTTCGGGAATAACACCTTTTGATGCAAGTGTCGGAACGGCATTTGCCTGTGCTTCGAGCGCAGCAACGCTTAATCCTTCAAATACGGAAGGGAACAAAAATAAATCAAAAGAACTTAACCAGCCCTGAATATCTTTTTGAATTCCGACAAAATGTACACTATCATCCAATGAATATTCAGACACTTTGTTCTTAAGCATCGACTCGTCTTCGCCCTGTCCGACCAGCACCAGAACGCTGTCAGGATTAGCGGAATGGTACTCTTTAAAAATATCAATCATAAAAGACTGGTTTTTCTGAAAATGAAGTCTTCCGACATTACCAATCACATACTTATCAGTCCATCCGTATTCTTCTCTGATGGTCGCTCTCTTATTTTCGTCAAATCTCATTTCATCCACATCAATTGCATTGTGAATTAAAACAGACTTCGGAAATACTTTGGCATTGTAAAACCAGTGTGCGGCATCTTCCGAGCAGGCCCAAAAATCAGTCGCCCACTTGGATATACTCATTCTGTTAATCTTATGAAGAACTCCGCGCAAAGCAGAATCCATATTTTGCGAATTGTGGCTGTGAATGATTCTCTTGGAAATGCCGTATTTTTTTGCCATTTTAAGATAATCTATATTGGCAAGACTGCTCACATTAACCCATATGGCGGACCACTCGGACGAATGATTCTTAAAAACATCGTCCAGTCCCTTCCTGTACGTTGACATGTCCTTGCTTCTGGCAGTAATGTGGAAAGTTCTTCCGCCCATTGCAATCAGTTCATCTTCATAAGCAACTTTTTCATGTGAATTGCATAAAAAATCAAACTGTAATGCTTCTCTGTCTATATGTTCATAATAATTTAAAATGACTTTTTCTACTCCGCCGGGGTTTTCTGTCATTCCAAAAACCAGGATACGCTTCATCTATTTGCCGTTCTCTTTCTTTTCGTTCGATTTACTTCGAAGTATATATGCCAATGATGAAATTCGATATAAATGCATTTTGGCAAAAATAATAGGAACCATTCTCAAGCCTTTGCATTCACTGAATTTAATACTTTTAAGTGAATCCGCAAAATAACTGTTTTGCATTATATCCTTCATGCGTTTTAATTCATCTTTATACGTCAAATCATTTTTAGCGGCAAAAACTTCTCTTACCATAACAATATTAAGATGCATTAACACATATTTAATATAGGCTCTTTTTACATTCTCCGACTCATCTTCGATTAAAGATGCGGTTGACTGCATCGCAAAAGCATATTTTTCTGCTTTTTTTCCGTCAAACGTTCTTACCGCAGAATCCGCCGTTGATATGCTGTAGTTATATATTGTTTTTTCCGATAAGCAGACCGATTCGCAATGTTTAAGATACCTTAGTGTAAAATCACTGTCTTCCGCCACCGACAATTTTGGATTAAATCTTATACCATTATTTTTTATAATTTCGGATTTGAATAATTTTGCCCATACCTGCATATATTTGGTGGGGTTATTTAAGAATAATATTTTACAGTCTTCCACATTTCCTTTTAATTCTTTTATATCCCCGTTATTAGAATAAAAAGAGGTATTGTCAGTAACACTTCTTACTTCATCACCCGCTTTATGCCCGTATACATACAGGTCAATCGCAGGATTCTTCATATCCTCCTGCAAATTAAACGAAAAATCCGGCAGATAATAATCATCCGCATCCATGAATAATATCCATTTCCCCTTGGAATTATCCACACCTAAATTTCTTGCATTTGATACACCCTTTTCAGAATGAAGATAAAGCAGATTGACTGAATAATCCCTTTGAATTGCCGAAACCGCATCGTCTGTATTGTCATTCGAGCCGTTTTCAACAATTATAATCTCATAATTTTGCAGTCCCGAATCGACAATACTCTTAACGGCACGTTCAATAGTGCTTCCCGCATTGTAAGCAGGGATTATGATTGAAATATCGGTTCCGGATTTAATCTCGTCCTTCAGTTCCATATTTATTCAAAATCCTTAACTGTTATAAACATCGAAAAAAGTTATTCAGCCAAAAGTAATTTAGCTTTTTCCAATGCCTCACCAATTACCTGATCCATATCGTAATACTTGTATTCTCCAAGACGTCCGCCAAAGATTACTTTGCTTTCCTGTTCAGCTTTTTCTTTATACTTTTTGTATAATTCATTGTTTTTCTCATCATTTACGGGGTAGTACGGTTCATCTCCCAATTTCCATTCGGAACTGTACTCACGGCTTATAACGGTTTTAGGGAGTTCCTGTCCATTCTCATCTTTGCCGAATTCAAACCATTTATGTTCAATTATTCGTGTCCAGGGAGTATCCGAATCCGTATAGTTTACGGCAGCATTTCCCTGGAAGTTTGGAATGTCAAGCGTTTCGTTTTCAAATCTTACGGATCTGTATTCCAGATTCCCGAAGCAGTAACCGTAAAATTCATCTATCGGACCTGTATATATTACTTTATTCGCAATTGAATCCAGTTCGTTTCGATTGGAAAAATAATCGCAATCAAGTTTAACTTCGATTCCTTTTAACATATTTTCAACCATTTTGGTATATCCGCCAACCGGAATCCCCTGATACAATGCGTTGAAATAATTATTATCATAGCTTAATCGAACGGGAAGGCGTTTGATAATAAAAGCAGGTAACTGATCGCAGGGGCGTCCCCATTGTTTTTGCGTATATCCCTTTATCAGTTTCTCATAAATGTCTTTTCCTACCAGAGATATAGCCTGTTCCTCCAAATTGCTCGGTTCGGTAAAGGAAGCTTCTTTTCTTTGTTCCTCAATCTTTGCTGCTGCCTCTTCGGGAGTTACCACTCCCCACATTTTGTTAAATGTATACATGTTAAACGGAAGAGAATAAATTTCACCTTTATAATTGGCAACGGGTGAATTGGTAAAACGATTGAATGTTGCAAACTTATTCACATAATCCCATACTGTTTTATTGTTGGTATGAAAAATATGTGCGCCGTATTTATGAACATTTATTCCTTCAATTTTTTCGGTATAAACATTTCCTCCGATATGTTTTCTTTTATCGATTACAAGAACCGATTTACCCATATCAGTTAACTCTCTGGCACAGGTTGCTCCATATAATCCTGCACCAACAATTAAATAATCAAACATTTCCGCTTCCATCCTTTTTTCGCCACTTTTCTGCAATTAAATGCCCACTTCCCTGTAATACTGAATCAGTCTTTCATATGCCGTCTTTAAATCGATTTCCGGTTTCCATCCCAAAGATTTAAGTTTATCGGAATTAAGTTTCATCCTGGTTTCCGTGGCATATCCGTAAATGTTCTCCTCGGGAATATCAAATACCACTTTAATATTTCCACCCGCAATTTCATTTGCAATCATATTCGCCATATTGGCAATTGTTGTATGCGTCGTGGGATTAACAACATTGTAAGCTTCTCCCGGCTCGCCCTTTACGGCAATAAGCAACAACGCTTTAATGCTGTCGGTTGTGTAACAATAATTTCCTTCCGACAGGCCTTTGGTATGAAGAACGATATCTTCTCCCGTAATAACCGCTTTGGCAAATTGTGCAAAAACTCTGTTGTCGTCAGGTCTTACGCCTGCTCCAAACATCTGAGATAATCTCGCTATTCGTATCGGAACATTGTATTCGGAATAAAATGCCTCGCACATATTCTCGCATAATCTTTTACATTCCGGATAATTGCTTCTGATTGCCAGCGGATCCAGATATCCGATATTTTTCTCTCTTACCTCAATGTCAGAATCAAATGTTCCGTACATTTCCATTGAAGAAAGGTATATAAAACTTTTCACATTCTTTTCGGATGCAAATTTTAATATATTATGCGTTCCGAATACCGAAGTCTCAATTGTTTCCACAGGATTAGACACCATATATTTGGATGTTGTAACCGAAGCACAATGAAAGATATAATCAATGCTCTCTTTTACATTAAGTTCTGAGCATATATCACCTTTTACAAGTACAAAACTTTCATCTTTTATGAGATCATAAAATACACTCTCAGCCTTTTGTTCATTGCGAACAACAGCAAAAACCTTTAACCCGAGATTGTATTTTTTATTCGCTGATAAAAGAGAAATGCACAAAAGAGAGCCGACCAGTCCGGTGGCTCCCGAAACCATTATATTGCTTCCCTTATACTCTTCCCAGGGTATTATGTTTGATTCAATAATGTTTTCAATGTCTTTTGACAGTGTATTACAAAAACCCATTTAACATCCTTTCAAACTTCTGTTTATTCCATGATGTAAACAATGTTGCTGTGGTTTATTCTTTGATCCTCGGGAGGAAGTTTCATATAATCTCCAAACATTTGTTTAAGATACGTATCCCAGCAGGCAGGAGCATGAAACAGCTTTCCGTTAAATTCCACATCCACCATAGGAACATAATCTTCTCTTCTCATTCGTTCCCTAGGCCCTACACTCCAGGCAATACCCGCAACATATTCACTTTCTTCAAACGGATATTTTCGTGCTAAAGTATCAATCTTCTTCGTAACTTTCTTTAATCCAAAAAGATTTAAATATATCTTAATCGGAATTTTTCCTATTGTTCTTATAATATTCTTACCTTTACCAACCTTGGCAAATGCTCTGTTATAATTAATCTTAAGCGGAGATGCAAAACTTAAGATTTCATCACAACTTTCAATATCATCGGGAAGTCCGTCCATCGGAAATATATCTATCCAAAGATTATTGTCAACGGTAGAATATTCGTTAATCACTTTTGTTCGCACATCTACGAGCTTGGCAAAAGGATAATATCCGACTCCCGCATTATAACCCTCGAGTTTATAATAGGGTTTAACATGAGTTTCTTTGAGTATTGTATGCATTCTGTCAAAATCGGGACGGGGAACAAGAACATCAATATCATCATCCCACGGAATAAAACCTTTGTGCCTTATTGCTCCAAGCATCGTTCCTCCGGAAAGATAGTAACGAATACCGTTTTTATCACAGAATTCCGCAAAATCACAAAGGATATTGAAAGTATATTTTTTTATTTCATCCGAATCAAGCTGCCTCATTTTATGAAATCTTCCACGCTCTCTTTTATCTTTTATCAGTCTCTCCTAAAGAGATCTCTCGTATAAACCTTATCCTCAACATCGTCCAGAATGCTGTCGTATCTGTTGGCTATAATAGCATCGCAGTCCTTCTTAAACTTCTCTATATCATTGACTACAATACTTCCGAAGAATGAACTTCCGTCTTCCAATGAAGGCTCATATACGATCACGGTTGCACCTTTAGCCTTAATTCTTTTCATAACGCCCTGAATGGAGCTTTGACGGAAATTATCCGAATTACTCTTCATCGTAAGTCTGTAAACACCGATGATACACTTTTTCTCATTGTTGGCGGAATAATCGCCTCTGTTGAAATAATCATAATAGCCCGCCAGTTTGAGCACTCTGTCGGCTATGAAATCTTTTCTTGTTCTGTTGCTCTCAACTATGGCCTGAATGAGATTTTCGGGAACATCCTGATAATTTGCCAGTAACTGTTTTGTATCTTTGGGTAAGCAATATCCGCCGTAACCAAAAGAAGGATTGTTATAAAAATCTCCGACACGAGGATCCAAAGAAACACCCTTAATGATTTGTGCGGTGTCGAGTCCTTTCATTTCCGCATATGTATCCAATTCGTTAAAAAAGGATACTCTAAGTGCCAGATATGTATTGGCAAACAGTTTAACGGCTTCCGCTTCGGTAAAGCCCATCTGAAGTACTTCAATATCTTTTTTGCTTGCACCTTCAACCAAAAGATTGGCAAAAGCAACTGCTTTTTCCCGACTTGAATCATCACATCCGACAATAATTCTGCTCGGATAAAGATTATCATAAAGAGCCTTGGATTCTCTTAAGAATTCCGGGCTGAAAATAATTCTGTCGGTGTTAAACTTCTTCCTTACAGACTCTGTATATCCTACGGGTATTGTGGATTTAATAACCATCATGGCAGTATCGCTGCTCTTTAAAACCAAATCAATAACAGCCTCAACCGCAGAACAGTCAAAAAAGTTTTTAACGGGATCGTAATTTGTGGGAGCCGCTACGATAACATAATCCGCATCTTTATAAGCACCTGCCCCATCTGTTGTTGCACAAAGATTAAGGTTTCTTTCCTCATGTTCCAAAAGAAA
Source organism: uncultured Lachnospiraceae bacterium (assembly GCA_947303375.1). Lineage (GTDB taxonomy): Bacteria > Bacillota > Clostridia > Lachnospirales > Lachnospiraceae > UBA3766. The sequence continues at coordinate 1,800 of CAMYYF010000021.1, read as the reverse complement.
CTTTTCTATATAATCATCCTTAATCGGGCTTTCCCAATTATTCAATTTATCAACCTTATCTTCAACAATATCTACCGCCACAACTTCGTTATGTTGAGATAACAAAACGGCCAGCGATAAACCAACATATCCTGTTCCCGCAACTGCAATTTTCATATCAATAAACCTTTCAAAATACGTAAGAATAATATCCTATTTGATTTTAAGCTTAGCTTTAATACTTCCGAGTATTTCAAGCGTTAAACTCTCCCTGTTAACAATTAACATTAAAAGATAACCGGCAGAAAACATAACAAAAGAAATAAAAAGCTCTATAAAACTTTTTATTTCAACCCTATAACCTATATTGGGAAATCTGTAAAAAATGGAGTCATATAGTCCCGGAAGGATATATCGCCCCGACAAATACATAGTTCCTATCATGATTCCCGTTGCTACCGCCAACGAGAACAATATCTTTACAAGCTTGATTCTTTTTAATACACCCTTTAATTCATTTCTAAGATATATAAAAAGATACGTCGTTACAAATATCTCGGCAACGAGGGTTCCTATAGATGCACCGGCTGAACGGAAAAACGGTATCAAAATAGCATTCAAAACCATATCTATTATCGCTCCGCCGATTTCAGCTCCTAAAAGAGCTTTTTCTTTTCCGAGAGGTACCAGCATCTGAATTCCGAAAATATTGCTGAGACCTATGATAAGTATTGTAGGCACGATTATCTGCATCGGTACAATCGATCCGGCAAACCCCTCACCGCTTATCAACATTATACATTGATTTGCCATAAAAACAAAGAAAATCGTCGCTCCGCCGGCAAACACAAGTACAAAATTGATAGCTTTTGCAGAAACACTCTTAAACTCATCGAACATCTTATTTTCAATGTAGTATGAAACTCTCGGAAGTAAAACAGCTCCAAGAGATGTAACCACCGATAAAAGCACGGTTTTTATTTTAACTGCCGCATTATACAGTCCTACCTCACCTTCATCCGTCATTACACGAAGCATTACCGTATCAAGGTTCGTATATATCGTTGTCGCACATGACATTGCTAAGAATATTCCGACAGGCTTTAAATGTCTTTTAAGATCGTATCCTCCAACAGGCTTTAAATCGATATATCTGCGTAAATTGATGAAGTTTAGAATATATGATGCGGATGAAGCAAATATTGCTATTCCGCCATATATTACATAATCCTTCTGCTCATGCACCAGCAAAAACATAAGCCCGATAGCAATCATCTTGAATATAACGGATCTGATCGTAATATACGTATACTGTTCAAGGGCCTTATAAAGCCATTCCATACCGATTGATGTAAGAAGAATTGTTGCCGAAGTGATGATATACAGCATCTTATCATCTCTGAGAATAGGTACGAAAAGAATGGCAAAGAAAAGAAGGACGTACATAAATGCCGACATAATAAGATTAATCATAAGCAATTCGTGTGCAGTCCTTGTTAATTTTTCTTTATCGTCTCTAACCTTAGCACAAGCCCGGACACCGTAAGTAGGTATACCGAGCTGCGCAAAGATATTAAAATATGCAATTACCGATGTTGCCGTTGCTATCTTTCCTGTTCCAACATTCGTAAGAATTCTCGAAATGTACGGAAATGTTATTATCGGAAAAATGATACTCGATATCGAAAGCAGCGAGTTCATCAAAAAATTGAGTTTAATTGATTTTTGTTTCATTACTGTTTATTAGCCGTACTGTTCCTTACATCATATTTCTTTCCGTTATAAGTTACGGTTCCGTAATAACCCCATTTAAGTACACCT
>CAMYYF010000020.1:0-16397 GCA_947303375.1 uncultured Lachnospiraceae bacterium | reverse complement strand
ACTTCAAATCCTATGCCGCAGCACAGAAGAGAGTAGAAGAAGCTTATATGGATAAGAAGAGATGGGCTTATATGGCAATGATGAACGTAGCATGCTCGGGCAAGTTCACATCCGACAGAACCATCAAGCAGTATGTCGATGAAATCTGGCATCTCGACCATGTAACACTGTAAAAGAATCATAAAAGAAATTCACGAAAGTCCGGCCTCATAAAAGAGGTCGGACTTTTTTCCTTTTTGCCGTTATTTTTCACATTAAAAGGTTATTTTTTATAGTTAGTCCTACAATTGACATTCATTGAAAGTTTAGGTTATTATAAAGGGTAACCTTTTTTCGGTTTGAGGGATTTATTAAGAAAAATGACGGGTAAAGAAAAATTAAAAACGGCGGTGCTGCCGATAATTCTCCTCATTATCATACTGATTTTGGCCGGAGTATTGCTGGCGCATTTCGGCGTCCCGCAAAGAGCATTTAATAAGATCCGTGCTCTTTCAGACAAAGAAGTTACCGTTTATGAAGAAAAAGTTGATATCGAGGGACTCGAAGAACCTTTTACCATATTCTATATAGCCGATGCGCATATATGTCTTTGCGACGACAGAGATGCGGAGGTTAAGGATATCTGCGCGAGCCGATATAAGGAATTCGAGCGCTTTTCAAAGGGTTCCGAAAAGAACTTTTCCATCGTCATGGATTATGTAAGAAAAGAAAATCCCGACCTTGTGATATTCGGCGGAGACATAGCTGATGAAGCAACCTATGCCTCGATTGAATACATAGAAAAAGAGATTAATAAACTGAAATGCCCGTATTTATTCTTAATGGGAAATCACGATTTCGCCTACGGAAGCGAGTATTTCAGTGACAAAGCCTATACTGATTATTTTACGAGGTATGACTCGTTAAACGAAGATAAAGATGGCTGTCAGATAAAAGAATATGACGATTTTGCCATACTTCTTTTAGACGATCAAAACAATCAGGTCTGCGAAGAGACACTTGATGCAATCATAGAATTAAAAGAAAAAGGCAAGGAAGTAATCATCGCCGAGCATGTTCCAATCCTTCCACTTTATGAGGAAACGGACATAGTGGAGCGGACCAATGAGGTCTGGGGCGGCGACGAAAACGGAAAATCCAGAGTCTTAATGGGAGACGAAGCAATTTACCCTAAGGGTGCAACAAGATACCTTGTATCATTTGCTTCGGAAGATGACGGATTGGTAAGACTTCTTTTAGCCGGACACATACATTTTTATCACAGAGATAAAATAAACAATAACGGTGTGCAGGTAACCGCAAAACCTGCGTTTGAGAGGGGAATAGTAAAAGTAACATTATATTGAGAGGTTTTTTATGACCAGATGGATTATTGTAGTTGACGACGATACTGCCAATCTTCAGATGGCAGGTCATATCTTAAGCAAAAACAACATGAGAGTTACCGCACTTAGATCCGGTGCCCTTTTGCTTGATTATATCAAAGACAAGGGAATTCCCGATCTTATTCTGCTTGATATTAAGATGCCCGAAATGGACGGTTTTGAAACTCTCAAGCGTCTCCGCGAGATGGAAAAAGAAAAAGGAATCAGAGAGATTCCCGTTATTTTCCTAACCGCTGACGAAGATACCAATACAGAGACCAAAGGCTTTGAAATGGGCGTGTCCGATTACATCAGAAAGCCCTTCAATCCCGAAGTACTTCTTAAAAGAATCGACAATGTAGTTTCCGTTCAGAAGGAAATGAACAATCTTAAAACAGAGGCTACTACCGACAAGCTGACAGGCTTTTTAAACAAGGCCGCAACCAATGCTCAGATGCCATCCCTCTGCGTGGCTTCAGTCGGCGCTCTGATGATGATTGACCTTGATTCATTCAAACTCGTAAATGATATTTACGGACATGAGATGGGTGACGAGGTTTTAATTTCGTTTGCCCGGATTATTCGCGACTCCATTCCCGCAGGCAGCAAATGCGGCCGTATCGGCGGTGATGAATTCGTGGCGTTCTGCAACGGAGTCGAAACCGAAGAAGCTGTTGCATCCATTACATCAAATCTAAACGAAAAACTCATAAAATCCGCGAAAAGTCTGATGGGTGCGGATATGAGCATTCCTCTGGGAGCTTCTGTCGGAGCTGTCTTTGTTCCCAGACACGGCAACGATTACAATTCACTTTTAAAACTTGCCGACAAATCCCTTTATAAAGTTAAGAAAAACGGTAAACACGGATACGATCTTTTCAGTTCGGAACTTTTCTCCGAAGACGAAGTGAATTCTCCCTTACCCGACATCAAGACGATTTCGGAAATCCTCGGAGAAAGAACCATTCCAAATGTGGCACTTCAGCTTGATACCGAAGCATTTGCACATGTTTACAGATATGTCATAAGATACATACTCCGCCATCATTTGGGCGCATGCAAGATTCTTTTTACATTAAGTAAAAAAGGTGATATGAGTGACCTTGTTTACAAGGATGCCTGCGACGAATTCGGCAACCATGTCAGAAAATCGCTTCGTAAATCCGACATCCTCATGCGTAACAGATACAATCAGTACTTTGTATTTTTAACCGATGTAAGAGAAGATTCGACAGGAACCGTACTCGAGCACATTATTACCAGATGGCATGAAAATTATGAAAACGATTTGGCCGTTTCCTACGAGACCGAATTTGTCGGAGACAGCAATTTTGTTTCCAATGTTAAAAAAGAGAAAAAAGTCATTATCGTCGATGATGACGTATTGAATTTACAGGTAGCGGGCAAGGCACTTAGCATGAGCGGAATTCATGTAATTGCGCTTAAATCCGGACAGGCACTGCTTGATTATTTTGACACTCCGGGAACTAATGCAGACCTCATTCTTTTAGACATTAAAATGCCTGAAATGGACGGCTTCGAAACACTTTCGAAATTAAGGAAAAAAGATTGCGAGGCTTCGCAGGTACCCGTACTTTTCTTAACCGCAGACGAAACGAGCGAGGCAGAAAGCAAGGGCCTTTCAATGGGCGCGATGGACTTTATCAAAAAGCCTTTTGTACCTGAAATCCTCCGTCTTAGAGTAAGCCATATTCTCGAACTCTTAACACTTCAGAAGCAGCTTAGCAAAGAGGTTGAAGAAAAGACCAGGGAAAACAGAAATCTGTTCCTTCATCTCGTGGAATCACTCGCGGTTGCTATCGATACAAAAGACAATTACACCAACGGTCATTCGCAGAGAGTAGCGGATTATTCAAGAGAAATTGCAAAGCGTGCAAGATTCTTGGAAAAGGACCAGGAAGAGATTTACATCATGGGTCTTTTGCATGATATCGGCAAAATCGGAATTCCCGATGCCGTAATCAACAAGCCCGACAAGTTAAACGAAGAAGAATACGAAATAATTAAGAAACACCCTGTGATGGGTGCCAAAATACTTGACAACATTAAAGAAGATCCGAATCTCGCACTCGGCGCAAAGTGCCATCACGAGAGATACGACGGAAGCGGATATCCGGAAGGCCTGGCAGGTGACAGTATCGCAGAATTTGCAAAGATTATCGCCGTAGCCGATTCCTATGATGCAATGTCAAGTTACAGAAGTTACAGAGACGTTCTCGACCAGGATATAATCATAAAAGAATTCGAAAAAGGCAGGGGAACGCAGTTTGATCCTAAGTACGCTGATATAATGCTTTCCATTATACACGAAGACACAGACTACAATCTGAGGGAAAAGAAGAATGAAGAATGATGATAAAAACGACAACTTTCAGGCGTCACACTTAATGCTGCTAATCGGTTATACGATTCTTGCAGTCATTCTTATAGTGGAGTCTTTCCTGATGGGATGGGAAAAATGGGCATTAATCCCTATTACCGTCGGAATGGTTTTCAGCTGGATATTCCATATCCGTCAGCTTTTGTCGAACAATGCCAGACTCTGGTTTTATGCCATTTTAATGATGTTCTCGTTTTTCTTTTACGGTATTCACCAGACCAGTACATTTGACCTTGCGGTTGTAATGTCCGGAATCATGGTTTTGTATACCCTTACAGGAAAAAAGGCGCTCATTAATTTTGCTGTAATTACATATTATCTGTCGATGGGTTATGCCATAACCGTGATGGTTATGTCAGGGGAACAGTTTGATTCTCTTATCATAAGCAGAACCGTAATGCACTGTCTCATTATCTTTTTAATCGGATGGTTTTCAAAGGCAATTATCGACAAATGGACGCAGGTACTTGATAAATCCAAAGACGAGATTGTAATGCTTACCGACGCAACCAACAGATTAAACGATTTTCTTGCAAACGTTTCGCATGAACTTCGTACACCCGTCAATGCGGTCATCGGTTTATCCGGAATCTGTATAGACAAGGAAGAAAAGGATGATATCCGTCGCGATATGATTTCTGTCAGAAATGCAGGTAGAAAAGTGGCCGAGCAGATAGGCGATATTCTGGATTATTCGGAAATCGACCGTAAAAACATCGTCGTTAACTGTGAAGACTACATGCTTTCATCCATTTTAAACGACCTTGTAACGGAAATCCGCGAGTACAAGTCAAAGGATGTCGAACTTATAATCGATGTCGATCCCGCGATTCCTTCGGTCATGAATTCCGATGCGACTAAGATAAAGAAGATTTTAAGAGCGCTGATTTCGAACGGCTTAAAATACACCCATGACGGCGGTGTTTATGTTCGTATTTCCTGTGAAGACCAGGATTACGGCGTTAATCTTTCCATAGAAGTAACCGATACCGGTATCGGTATGAGCGAAGAAGAACTCGAGAGAGTATACGAAAGATTCTATCAGGTGGATTCCGGCAGAGCCAGACTCGGCGGCGGTTTGGGACTCGGTCTTTCAATTGTCTCGGGATTTGTATCGCTTCTCGGCGGTTTTATGATTATTAAGAGTAAGCCCGATGTAGGAACCACAGTGCATGTTTCCCTTCCTCAGACGGTTGTCGATGCATCAAGCTGTATGTCGGTAAACAATCCCGACAAGCTCTGTCTCGGGGCATTCCTTCATTTCGAAAAATACGAAAACCCTGTTGTGCGTGAATACTACAATTCGATGGTTCTTAACATTGTTAACGGCCTCGGCATTCAGATGCACAGAGTTGATAATACAGACAACTTAAAGAGATTAAAAGAATCTCTTCACATGACACATCTTTTCGTCGGAGAAGAAGAATACTGCTCCGATATCGAACTGATGGAAGAACTGGCCAAGGAAATGATTGTTGTGGTTGTGGCAAACCAGGATTTCACACTTCCCGCAAAGTCCAATGCAAGAATCATGGAAAAGCCGTTCTACTGCTTCCCCGTTACAGCTATTCTTAATACCGATATCAACACGCGTATAAAAGAGGGCGGAAAGCTTCGTCTTAACGGCGTAAGAGCCTTAGTTGTCGATGACGAACCAATGAACCTTGTCGTTGGAAAGAGTATTTTCAAGAGATACGGAATGGTTGTATCTACCGCAACGAGCGGACCGGAATCTATCGATATCTGCAGGGAAAAGCAGTTTGACATTATATTTATGGACCATATGATGGGCGGCATGGACGGTGTCGAAGCCATGAAGAAGATAAGAGGCGATGTAACGGGACTCGACAACAATGTTCCCATCGTTGCGCTTACCGCCAATGCAATGAGTTCGGCCAAGCAGATGTTTTTATCCGAAGGCTTCGACGGTTTTGTTTCCAAGCCTATTGAAATAGAGGAACTGGAGCGTGTATTAAAACAGGTTCTTCCGAAATCTCTATTAAGCTTCGAGTTTGAGGACGAAGATGGAAACTCATACATCGGAGAAGAGGAAGAAGAGAGCGAGGCCCAAGAAGTCATCATAAAAGAACCGGAAAAGAAGACTCTGGCCGAAAAGCTTGAAGGCAGCAATATAGATGTTGAAGCGGGATTAAAGTATTGCCTCGGAGATGAGGAATTTTATAATACGCTTCTTATCCAGTTTGCAAACGAAGCCTCAGAGAAAATCCCTGCCCTGATGAACTTTTATGAGCAGAAAGACTGGGGCAATTACGAGATAATTGTTCATGCGTTAAAGAGCACGTCGAAGATGATCGGTGCGATGGACTTATCCGAGGAAGCTTTGAAACTTGAAAAGGCTGCCAAGGAAAAGAAAGAGAGCTATATCTTTGACAATCACGATCACGTGATGAGTGTATATGAGGTATTAAAAGAAAAGATAAATCAGGCTACCGGTTTTGATTCGGGCAGTGAAGGCGACAGCGAAGTCCTCGAATTTAAGCCCGAAGGCAGCATGGAAGAGAAGTCATCCGATGATGTACTTGAGTTTGCACCCATGGAGGAAGAATGAAACACGAAGGATTTAAGGATAAACTGTATAACAACGACATAGACATCCGACAGCGCCTCTTTGTACTAACCACACTGATTACGGAAATACTTTTAGTGGTGTCTCTGATAGAAATCTTTTTAACGGACGACAGACTTTTAGACAGAATTCTTATAGGAGTGGCTATTCTGTTTGTTTTTGCCATAGCCATTTTCTCCGTCAAAAAGAAAAAGATTAAATTCGGCGCAAGCATGATATGTTTTATGCTCGGATTTATTTTCTTCCCGATGACGTTTATTTACGGCGGCGGAATCAACGGAGATGCACCTATCTGGTTTATTTACACGATACTTGTAATAAGCCTTCTTTTAGACGGAAAAACCAGAATAGTGTTCTATGTTTTAGAGCTTCTGGTTGCGACAGGCTGCTATTACATCAATATTATGCATCCGGAAATTGTGGTTGAGTCTTCAAGAATCATGGGAAATATCTTTTCATATGTTTCCCTGGTACTTATCAGCCTTGCAATAAGTGTCTTGGTCGGTCTCGAAGTAAGACTATTCACGAAGGAGAAAAAGAGAGCGGAGGAGCAGAAAAAGGAAATCGAAATGCTCAATGCCGCACAAAATCAGTTCTTCTCGAGCATGAGCCATGAAATCCGTACACCGATTAATACCATCATCGGTCTTAACGAAATGATTCTTCGTGAAAACATCAACGATGAGGTAGTCGAGGATGCGGTAAATATCCGTTCTGCCGGAAAGCTTTTACTTAACCTGATTAATGACATTCTCGATATGTCCAAATTCAAATCCGGCAAAATGCATCTTTTAATCGGACCGTACAATACGGGCAATATGCTCTCCGATCTCGTCGGAATGCTCTGGATCAGGGCAAGAGAAAAGAATCTGCAGTTTAGAATCAATGTGTCACCCGATGTTCCCGCGGAACTAATCGGAGACGAAGTAAGAATCAAGCAGATACTTATAAATGTTTTAAACAACGCCATAAAATACACCAAAGAAGGTTCGGTTTCGTTAAACGTTCAGTGCGAAATGATTGATAATGAAACCGTCAATATCATTTATTCGGTTTCCGATACCGGTATAGGCATTAAAAAAGAAGATATTCCGTTCCTTTTCTCAGCTTATAAAAGAGTCGATGAGGACGCTACGACACATATCGAAGGTACGGGCTTAGGCCTTTCAATTGTAAAGCAGTTTCTTGATTTGATGGGCGGTAAAATCGCTGTTAACAGCGTTTATACCAAGGGCTCGACATTCATCGTTGAGATTCCCCAGAAGCTTGTAAATGACAAGCAGATTGGTGAATACGATTTCGAAAAGAACCACGGATACGGTAAGAAGAGCGCATACAAGCAGAAATTCGAAGCGCCCGAAGCAAGAATCCTGGTGGTTGACGACAATGAAGCCAACCTCATGGTTGTATCCAAACTTCTTCGTGACACAAAGGTTGTAATCGATACCGTAAGAAGCGGCGAAGCTGCACTTAAACTGACACAGAACATTGAATACAACGTAATTTTTATGGACCATCTGATGCCCGAAATGGACGGTATCGAATGTAAGAAGCGTATTCGAAACCAGACGGGCGGCAGTTCGAGAAACAGTAAAATCGTTATCCTTACCGCCAATGCGGGCGAGGAAAACAGAGATTTATATGCAAAAGAAGCCTTTGACGGTTATCTCGTAAAACCCGTCAGCGGAAGCGAACTTGAAAGCGAACTCTTACGTCAGCTTCCTAAAGATAAGGTAAAGGTAATGGGCGGTGATGAAGAAATCCTCGAAGAGACCATCTCCTGGATGCACGGAAGCCAGAAGAGAAAGATGGTTGCGATTTCAACCGAGAGCGTAGCAGATCTTCCGAAGGGCTTTATCGAAAATTACGGCATAGCCATTATTCCGCACAGAGTACGTACCGCGGAAGGTATGTTTAAGGACGGCTACGAAATAGATACCGCAGGCGTAATCAAATACATGGAAAACTCCACCAATGAGATCCTGCCGATGGCACCCGATGCCAAAGAGCATGAAGCATTCTTTGCGAAGCAACTTTCGTATGCCAACAATGTCATCCATATTTCGATTTCTTCGGGAATTGAAAACAGCGGATGTCCGAGCGCAATGGAAGCAGCCAAAGCTTTCGACAATGTATTTGTAGTCGACTCGGGACACTTGTCCAGTGCACAGGGCTTAATGGTACTTGAAGCCTGCAGACTCGCAGAAAGCGGTATGAGTCCGAAGCACATCATCGAAGAACTTGAAAATATCAAAGGTAAAATTCATACAAGCTTTATCGTTGACAACCTTGATTATCTCGCAAGAGCAAAACAGGTTCCCGTGAGGTTGTCTAACCTTGTAAAATCACTGATGGGACGTCCGGTACTCGTATTAAAAAGAGGCAGGATGAAGCTTGGAAAGATTTACTTCGGTTCTTCAAAGAATGCGTGGAAAAACTACATCAACGCATGTCTTTCCGCAGGTTCGAAAATAGATACGAAAGTTTTGTTTGTAACCTATGTCGGACTCAGTAAAAAAGATATGGACTGGATAAGAGAATATATCGAAAAGAAAATGAAATTCGACCAGATTATCTTCAAGCAGGCCTGCGCTTCCATCGCAGTTAACTGCGGACCCGGAACCTTTGGACTACTCTTTAAAGAGAAATAAAAAATATAAAAAACCGCAAACTTTGTTTTGCGGTTTTTTTGTGCGTTATTAATCGATGATTACTTCCAAAGAGTCCGGAAGCATATTTTCTATTTTGGTTAAAAGCTTAAGAGAGGCTTTGTTTTCGCTGTTTACTTTAGCGATTATCTTAAGCTCCGGGTGATTCACCTTCAAATATGTGATGCAGTTAAGGCATGCTCTGAAAGCATAGCCTTTTTTTCTTTTATCTTTTCGAATCATAAATCCTAAGGAAACTGTCGAATCGTCATAATATTCAAAGCCCACGCGGCCGATGACTTCGTTTGTTTCTTTAAGTTCTATGATCCACATTCCGTACTCAAACAGCATATAACCGTTCTTGACGGATTCAAATCGTGCTTCGGGAGTGATGTAATCGGGCGGAGAATTAAGTGGCGGAAGGGGCTCCAAGAAATTTTTACAGGCACGGTCCCTGTACATTTCAAGTATCTTTGGCAAATCCTCAGGACATTCCTCACGTATGATGAAATCCTCGTCTTCGCCGATTACGTAGGGAATATTTTTGATATGACAGTAAACCATATCCAGGTGTCCCGAATATTGGACACCTTCCGTGATAAAATATTTATAACCTTCAAAGGCGGGCAGTTGCTCCTCACTTTTCACACATATACAAACTGCCTCGCCTTTGGATTTAAGATAATCCGCCACGTCTCTTTCAGACGTTATATAAAGTGCGGGCTCGTTTGAGGGTGTGTATTCGGTTATTTCTTTTATGGTGATGTGTTTAATCTCTGTCATATTTGTTTAAAAATATAGCGAAAACCGACCGTAAATTATTGTATAATAGTTATATTAACACAAAGAATTAAGAAGAGGAACTATATGGCACTTCAGTTTATTTTGGGTGGCTCCGGAAGCGGTAAAAGTGAATATGTCAAGAAACTCGCAATTGACCTGGCAACTGCAGACAGAAGGAATAATATCCTCATGATTGTTCCCGATCAGTTTACCATGCAGACGCAGTGGGACATGGCAAATTCGCACCCGGACGGTGGTATCATCAATATCGACGTTTTAAGTTTTTCGCGCCTTCCGAGAAAGGTTTTCGAAGAGGTCGGACAGCCTAAAAGAATGCTTCTCGACGATACGGGCAAGTGCCTGCTTATTAAGAGAGGTGCTTCGAAAATTAAAGACGACCTTCTCGTGCTTTATAAGGGAATGGATAATGCAGGCTGGGCGGGAGAAGTCAAATCCGTTTTGTCCGAATTCATGCAGTATAACGTCAGTCCCGAGGACCTCGATACCATAAAAGAAAAGTGCACCTCCGATGATTTGAAGAAAAAACTGTCCGATTTAAAACTTCTTTACGAAGTCTTCCTAAAAGAGTGCGAAGACAAATACATCACGAGAGAAGAGCTCCTTGACATGTTCATCGAAAGACTCCCTTTGTCCAAAAAGATGGAAAAGAGCGTCGTTATTTTCGATGGTTTTACGGGATTTACTCCGATACAGATTAAGGCGATTGTCGCTGTTTTAAACAAGGCAAAGGACGTTTATATTACGTTTCCGTTTGATAATGATCCTGCAGATAAACCGAACAATTATAAAAAAGATGATAATTCGATATTTAATCTGACCAAAAGAAATATGTCGGAGATAAAAGATAAATATGACCCGAATGGCATTAATATTAAGGACGATATACGTTTGACAACCGACTATAGACATGCGAACAATTCCGAACTCGCATTTCTCGAAAAGAATCTTTTCAGAAAAGAAAACGTAAGTATGAAGGCAGTCGGAGCTATCGAGATTAACAAATGCTCCGATGTTGACAGCGAATGCCATATCGTCTGCGAAGCAATCTTAAAAGAGATTGAGAAAAAGAACTACAGATATCGTGATATTGCGCTTATCTGTGCTGATATGACGAAGTACAGAAAACCTCTTGAAAAGTATCTTTCAAGATACGGCATACCTTATTATCTTGATGCGAACCGAAGTATCATTAACAATCCTCTGGTAAAATATATACTTTCGATTACGGAGATTCTTAAATATAATTTCCAAATCGAAGATGTATTAAAAATGCTTAGAACCGGTGTGTCTCCTTTTGAGGATGAGGAAATTGACAGGTTGGAAAATTATATTTACGCAAGAGGAATCAAAGGTGCTGCTAAATGGAAAAGCGAGTTTTCATTTACCAGCGCTGAACAAAGGGATAATGGCGAAAACTTAAGCTATATGAATTCTCTTCGTGAAAGGTTCATCGGTATTTTTGAGGAAATCGCAAGTAACGGTGTAAGAAAGAGAAAACTTTCGGAATGGATCAAGCAAATCTACAACATTCTCGAGACAGGCAATGTTGCAGATAAAATGGGTCAATTAAGCGAGGAACTTAAAGAAAACTATGATATCAGCGTATCTATGGAGTACGCAGGCATATACAACAAAATCATTGAATTATTCGATGTTCTGACAGACCTTATGGGAGAAGAGGATTATACCATCAAGGAACTGTCTGACATATTAAAGGTCGGCTTTTCTGAAATCAGAGTTGGCGTGCTTCCTCAGAAAGTGGATTCTGTTTTAGTCGGAGATATGCAGAGAACCAGACTAAGAGAGATAAAGGCTCTCTTTATCGTGGGTGTTAATGACGGAAACATTCCCTGTTCCGGAGTATCGGGCGGTCTTTTGTCCGTTCCTGACAAAGAGGAATTAAAGAGAGCAGAATGCAATCTCGCACCTACAAGTGACGAGCTTGCATTTATTGAACAGTTGTACATTTATCTGGGATTAACCAAGCCTACAGATAAACTGTTCATTTCTTTTGCCACTGTTGGAAGCAAGGGTGAAAGCCTGATTCCTTCATACCTGATTGAAGTATTAAGGAATATGTATGAGGGACTATCGATTAATATTTGTACAACTTATAAACCCAATCTTTTTGAAACAGATATCAAAGATGATACCGGACGTCTTCTCGGACTCTATGTTTCCGGGCTTGAAGTGGATGAAGAGAAGTTATTTAAGAATATCGGAATACTGCGTACCACTCAAGAAGGCAGGGAATGGTGCGACAAGGTTATTGAGAATGCGTTTAGAGAACACAAGCCTACTGTTATTAACGAAAAAACCGCAAAAGAATTGTATGGAAATTTGTTAAAGGTATCGATTTCAACGCTTGAACAGTTTGCAAGGTGTCAGTACGCATATTTTGTGGGAGACGGACTCAAACTTTCAGAGAGAGAAGAATATGGTCTCGAAAGTATGGATATGGGAAACCTCGCTCATGGTGTGCTTGAAGAAGTCGGCAAGAAATTAAATGACAGTAAACTTGATTTTTCGACGGCTGAGGAAGCGTTCCTAAATGAGGAAATTGACCTCGCTGTTGAAAAGTTTACAAGCGGATATAACGGGGATCTTTTAAAATCCGACGAGAAGACCAGATACTATGTCAAACAGCTTGCAAGGATTATGAAGCGTACGGCGAAGACACTGGGATTTCAGCTTTCAAAAGGCAAGTATAAGCCTGAAATGTTTGAGGAAAAATTTGTTAGAAACTATGAAATGTATCGCCTTGAGGATGATGTATTAGAAGATATTCAAAACTACTCGATTTGCAAGGATAAAGAGAATTCGAGCGCCGAAGGAATGGAAATAATCGGAAAGATTAATGATGCTCTTTCAAAAGGCAAAGCTGAGAAAAAAGAAATTCAACTAAAAGGTCGTATCGACAGGGCAGATGTGTATGTTGATGATGCAAATAATGAATATGTAAAGATTATCGATTATAAGTCTTCAAAGCATGCTATTAACACAGATATGATTAAGGAAGGTCTTTCTTTACAACTTGCGATTTATATGAAGAAAGCCATTGAGAGTATCAGTGAAAAACATCCTGACAAAAATGTTCTTCCCGCAGCAATGCTTTACTATGCAATTGACGATCCGTTTGTGGTTAACAAAGAAGATTATGAGGCAGAAATCAGGAAGAGTCTCATTCCAAGCGGATTAATCGTGAATGATGAGAAGGTTATGACAAGTCTTGATGAATCGCTTGCCGAAGCAGGAACAGCATCTGAGGTTGTTAAAATCAAGAAGAAGAAAGACAATACGCCTGATGCGTATTCAAGTGTCTGCTCAAATGAAGCATTCCTTGATATTTTAGATGTTGCCGAGGACAAAGCACTTGATTTGTCGGGAGATATTTTAGCCGGAAAAATAGATGTTAATCCTTACAAACTGAAAAACGAAACCGCATGCAAATATTGTGCACTTAAGGGAATCTGCGGATTTGACCGAAAGATAAAGGGTTACGAATACAGAGCAATTGGGCCTGAGACTTCTGAAAGCGAAGACGAAGAAGAGGAATAGGAATATGGCTAATACTGAAGATCAAAAGAAAGTAATAGAATCAAGAAATAAAAATCTTATAGTCTCGGCAGCGGCAGGAAGTGGCAAGACCCACGTTCTTTCTACGCGAATTGCAGATAAAATTTGCGAAAAAGATGGTCCGGATATTAATAAAATTCTGATAGTAACTTTTACCAACGCGGCAGCAAGAGAGATGAGAGACCGTATTGGCAAAAAACTTCGCGAGAAATTAAAAGAGGATCCTGACAATCCGAAAATCAGAAAGCAGATTGCCATTCTTCATACTGCACAGATTACAACCATCGACAGTTTTTGCCTTTATATCCTCAAAAATCATTTTGAGGAAATAGAACTTGACCCTGCATTTGCAGTCGGTACCGAAGGAGAGATAAAGCAGATTTCCGAAGATGCGTTCAATAAGGCTGTAGAAGAAGCGTTTAAGGAGGAAAACGAGGATTTCTTGAACCTTGTGGAAATCTATGCGCCCAAAGGCATATTCAAAGACTTTTATGAGCTCGTCAAAGGAATCGCCGATAAGGTAGACAGTATGCCATATCCGTATGAAATTCTTGAGAGTTTCGTAGTAGAGGATGATATAGATGTATGGTCTTCGGATGCAATTAAAGGATTGACGGATTACGAAGACAAGTTCCTCGATGAGGCCCTTAAACTTTTCACGGAAATGAGGGATATAACAGAGAACACCTCACTTAAAAAACATTATGATAAAGCCTGTGATGAGATTAGTTTTATTAATACCCTTAAAGGGCAGGATTTCAAAACCCGTATAGAATATTATAAGACTCATAAATCAATAACTCTCGGATACGGTTCGAAGAAATTTCCCGGGGAAGAAGAGATAAAAGCAGAGGCCGACAGTAAAAATGCCGAAGCAGTTGAAATATACAAAGATATAGAGAAAAATATCCATTATGCGACTGTTGAAGAAATTGAAACCTATTACAAGGAAGGTCGTGTTATCACCAATGCCCTGGCAAAGTTTGTGATTGCGTATCTTCGAACCTTTGAAACAATGAAACGCGACAGGGGACTTGTTGATTATTCCGATATGGAGCATATGGCACTTCGCATTCTCGTGAATGAGAACAAACAGCCGACTCAGACTGCGGATAGTTACAGAAATTATTTCGAAGAGGTCATGATTGACGAGTATCAGGATTCGAACGAGGTTCAGGAAACAATATTAAGTGTGATTTCTAAAAAAGATCCTGCCATCGGTAACAGATTTATGGTTGGCGATGTTAAGCAGAGTATATACCGTTTCCGTCATGCGGAGCCCTCAATATTTATTGAGATGTGTAAAAAATACGCAGACGCAGGCTGTCCGCAAAGTGAGAGAATCAATCTTAAGAAGAATTTCAGAAGTCGTCAGGAAGTCATTGATGCCGTAAATTACATATTTGAACGCTGTATGAAAGAAGATATAGGCGGCGTTTTATATGACGATGAAGCAAAACTGTATTTTGGCCAAACTGATTATCAGGAAAGCAAAGAAAACAATAAAACTGAACTTTTGTATTTTAGCAAAGAAGATTTTGAGGGGATCAATGATTATAAGGATTTATCCAAAGATGAAATTGAGGCTCGTATCGTTGCGACAAAAATTCGAGAGCTGATTGATAACAAGTTTCAGGTGCTTGATCAGGAAAAAGGCGGAACAAAGGATATTGAATTTTCTGATATTGCCATCATGATGAGAGGTATGAGTGGCGGAGAGGACGTGATTTATCAGAAGGCACTTAAGGAAGCGGGAATTCCTGCGTATGTTATCTCCAAATCAGGATATTACAGTGCATGGGAAGTTCAGCTTATTCTTAATTACCTTTCTGTTATTGACAATCCCAGACAGGACTTGCCTCTTTTACATTTGCTTAATTCGTTTATCGGAGATTTTACTCAGGATGAGATTGCAAAGATAAGAACTTGTGGCAGGACGAAACGTCTTATTGACAGCATGTATCTTTATCTTTTGGAAGGAAAGGAAGAAAGCCTAAAAGAAAAGATACAGAAAATCACGGAAGATATTGATGAATTCAGACGCCAGTCTCTTTACATGTCTGCATCTGACATCATCAGAAAGATATACGAAAAATATGAGTATACTGTGATGGTATCAAGTCTTCCCGGCGGTGAGCAGAGACTTGCAAATGTGAATCTTCTTGCAGAAACTGCGGATGAGTACGAAGACCAGGGAATTTTCTGTATCCATGATTTTATTAAATATACGGAGAAACTCAAGAATCGTCAGGATATGGGCGAGGCCAACATGCTTGATGAAAAGGCAAATGTTGTTAAGATTATGACTGTTCATAAGTCCAAAGGTCTGGAGTTCCCTGTTTGCTTTTTATGCGCAATGCATACGCAGTTTAAGCCACCCAAAGGCAAAATCCTGGTTGACAAGGAATATGGTCTTGGAGGAGATACTTTTAATCTTACTAAAAGAACCAAAGGGGTTTCACCTGTTAAAAAAGCAATTTATGTTAAAGAAAACAAAGACAACATCGGTGAAGAAATCAGAGTTCTGTACGTTGCATTAACAAGAGCAAGAGAGAAGCTCTTTATGACAGGAATGCTTAATAAGGAACCAAAGATTAAAAATGATTTGTCGTTCGTAGATATTATCAAAGCAAATTCTTTTATGAACTTGGTTTATCCTATCATATTTGAGGAAAAAGAACTCTTTATTGTAAAGAAGATTTTCCCTGAGGATATAAAGATTAACGAAATTCTGGATGAAACCGACAGAGAAATAAAAAAGAATAAGCTTAATGCAATCGCTGCAACAGAAGGAATCAGTGAATATAAATATCCCCACGAATCTCTCGACAATCTTTTCGTAAAGACCACTGTTTCCGAGCTTAAGAAAGCGGCATATCTTGAAAACGAAGACGGAGAGAACAGTCTTTATCACGAAGAGGAAGTAAGAGTTCCGAAGATTATTGCCGAAACCGATACGGAGAACGGCGGTGCTGCGCGAGGCAGCGCATATCACAGAGTCATGGAACTCATGGACT